>JAJDDL010000025.1 GCA_029260335.1 Phycisphaerales bacterium
CGGCGACGACGGCGCGGATCTCGATGGTGACGGCGATCGGGATGCCGATGACTTCTTCGCGTACCTCGATCTGTTCAGCCAAGGCTGCTAGTACTTTGGGCTGCCAACGCAGGCAGTGACATCAGTTGATCTCACGAAGCCCGGACCTCGTGTCCGGGTTTCTTTCTGCCAGGACGGAGGAAGTTTCTTCGGAAAACGCAAGGGTTCTCCATGGGTCGGACATTACCACCGGTGGAGCCCGGCTATGAGCGGAGAAGGCGTCGTGTTCCAGGGACTTGTGTACGAGAGAAGGAAAGGGAGATCCAATGAGAGCGAAAACTGCGATCGTGTCCGTAGCCGTATTGGCTGCGGCGGGCTTGGCCGAGGATCGGGACGTGCAGTTCCGGGGCATGAACTTCAACACCGGTGTGCTGCAGATTTCCAACTACGGGAATGACTCGGTAGACCTCTCCGGCTGGCGGTTCTGCACCCAGGACGACGACCAGCGGCTGCAGTACACCGATCCCGGAGCGCTCAAGGGCGTCATCCTCGATCAGACCGAGTCGATCTATATCCACTTTAACGACGACGCGGCAGATCCGGGGCATTTCAACCATTCCGATATGGGTCGATGGTCGACGCCGGTGGACAACGACCTGCACTCCATCGCGCTGTTTCATCCAAACAAGGATGGAGCTGTCGTGTTCGGCGACGGCACCCTCATGTCGGACTTCGTGCAATGGAGCATCGACGGGGAGGACGACGACATCGCCGACGAGCGGTCCGATGAGGCCGTCAAGGGTGGGGTGTGGACCGGCGAGAGTGACTGGATCGTGACGAGCAAGACGACCACATACATCCGGCTGACCGACACCACCGGCGGTGTCTTGCATGGCCCCAAGAACTACGAGGCACTCGATGAGATGCCCGACTGCAACGACAACGGCGTAGACGACTTCATCGACGTCAACTTCGGCGGCTCCGAGGACGCCAACGAGAACGGGATCCCCGATGAGTGCGAGGGGTGCGATGCGGATCTCGATGGTGATGGCGACGCCGACGCGGACGATTTCTTTGACTATCTCGATGCGTTCGCGACGGGCAACCTCCCGGTGTGCGATATCGACACCGACGGCGATTGTGACGCCGATGACTTCTTTGGGTATCTCGATCGGTTTGCGCAGGGCTGCTGAGCCGGATCCTCGCGTTTCAATCCACGGGGCCCGGGCAGATCGCCCGGGCCTCTTTGGTTTCCCCCCGAAATCACGGGGGTCGCTTAGCAATCGCGATGCCAAACTTGCCCAGATCTGCAAAGTCTCGTGCCGGGCAGATACAGTAAGGCCATGGCGAAGACCAAGGGGCGGATGGAACGCTCCAGCTATCCCAACGCGGTGCAGCGGGTGATCGACTCGTTCAACGCCTTGCCGGGGATCGGCAAGCGGTCCGCCGAGCGCCTGGCGTTTCATTTGCTCAAAGCCTCGAGCGAAGAGGCCGAGGGCCTGGCGAATGCCGTGCTTGATCTGAAGCGGCTCGTTCGGCATTGTCAGGTGTGTTTCAATCTGGCCGACGATGACCTGTGTTCGATCTGTGTCGACGAGCGGCGGGATCGCGAGTCGATCCTGGTGGTCGAGCAGCCCAAGGACCTGCTGGCGATCGAGCAAGCCGGGGCGTATCGCGGGTTGTACCACGTGTTGCTTGGGCGATTGAGTCCATTGGATGGAGTCGGGCCCGAGGATCTGACGCTCGATCGGGTGCTTACGCGAATCGATACGCCGGAGGATCCAAGCGTGGGCAACGCCGGGGGCGTGGCTCCACAGGAGATCATCCTGGGGTTGAATCCGACACTTGAGGGTGACGGGACGGGTTTGTATCTCGCAGAGCAGTTGCGAACGCGGAATGTGCGCGTGAGTCGGCTTGCGCGGGGTCTTCCGACCGGGGGTCAGATCGAGTTAGCGAATAGGGCGGTGATCGCAGAGGCAATTGAGGCCCGTCGGTCGATGGAAGGGTAACGGAGGATCCGTTTGCGGTTTGAGACCAGCCAATCGATGAAGATGAGCCAGCAGATGAAGCTGGCGCCGCGGATGATCCAGTCCATGGAGATTCTGCAGATGCCGCTGGTGGAGTTGCAAGAGCGGATCGAGCAGGAGTTGGAGAGCAACATCGCGTTGGAGCTGGCCGAGCCCGAAGCGCCGGACATCGACGCGAACGAGCTGCATGAAAACGGGGTCGCCGACGAGGAGTTCAGCCGGCTGGACGACTACGCGGATGACAATCCCGAGGCGGTCGCCAACGAGTTCAACGCCGAGCGCGAGCGGCCCTGGGAGCCGGACTCGTTCCAGCGCGTGCGCCAGAGCGGAGAACCGGACGCAAAGATGGAGGCGATGGCCAACGCGCCCGATCGGGCCGTGCCCTTGGTCGATCAGCTGCTGGCCCAATGGACGATGGTCGAGGTAGAGCTCGCGCTGGTTCCCTTGGGCAAGCTGATCATCGAGAAGCTGGATGAGGACGGGTACTTGCGTGTGGGCTTGGACCGGGTCGCCGACGAAGCGCCGCAGGCGATGCAGCCGGTGGATGCGGATGATCTTGAGCGGGCGTTGCAAGCGGTGCAGTTGTTCTTGGACCCCGCGGGGGTTGCCGCACGCGATGCGCGCGAGTGCTTGCTCTTGCAACTGGACGCGATGCGCGAGGACGAGGCGTTCGAGGACGCCGACGACGCGCTGATCCATGTGGCGCGATTGCTCGTGGAGGATCACATCGATGATCTGATGAACAACCGGTTGCCGCGGATCGCCGAGCGCGCGGGCTTGGACATCGATCAGATAAAGGGCGGGCTGGGGCTCTTGCGCCGGCTGAGCCTTGCGCCGGCGCGTCGGTTGGTGGCCACGCGCAACGAGCCTGTGATCCCCGACGCGATCGTCGAGTACGACGAGAACGAGGATCGCTATTACAGCTATCTCCACGAGACGAGCTGGCAGAATCTGCAGCTGAATCGCGAGTACGCCCTGCTTTCGAAGGACCGCGCGCTCGTGAAACGAGATCGCGACTTCATCAAGACCAACCTTTCCAACGCGAGTTGGTTGATCGACGCGGTGGGCCAGCGCAAGCGGACGTTGCTGCGGGTGATCGAGCGGGTGATCGAGCACCAGCGCGATTACTTCGATAGCGGACCCGAGTCGCTCAAGCCCTTGCCGATGAGCCTGGTCGCCGACGAGTTGGGGATCCATGTCGCGACGGTGAGCCGCGCGGTGAGCGAGAAGTGGGTCCAGACGCCACGGGGCGTGGTTGCCCTGCGGGGGTTCTTCAGCGGGGGGCTGCAGACCGAGAGTGGCGAGGACATGAGCTACGACGCCGTGAAGGCGGCGCTCAAGGATGTCGTCGAGCACGAGGACAAGGCCAAGCCTCTGTCGGACGAGGCGTTGGTGCGCGAGCTCAAGGCTCGGGGCATCGAGATCGCCCGGCGGACGGTCGCGAAGTACCGCGGGCAACTGGAAATCCCCAGCGCTCGGCTTCGCAAGAAGTTCTGAGTCCGAATCTGCAACTCGAACCCGTGTAGGTCGCTGGACCTACTGGTTTTGATATCTGACGCGGCAGTACGGCGATTTCCGGGTTGCGTCTGTGTGGGCTTGGCAAGCCGCGCAGGCCGGGGGAGTCCGGGCGGTTGAGAATGTGGGCAAAGAGGTGGAACCATGCGGTCGGCTATTCGATCTGTTAGATGGACGAAGATCTTTGTCCGGAGGACGATCATGCTTTGGAATCGATCGAGGCCGATAGTTGGATTGGCCGCGATAGTCGGGGTTGTCGCGGCGTGCGCCACGACAATTACGGTGCGTGGCTCCATTCCGTCAATCCCGGATGAACCTGTCCGGATCGTGGACGCCGAGTTCGATGGGAATCACGTCACCATGCGTGATGCCGCTTCGGGCGCGCCACTCATGATGCCGCGATTCATGCCTCTGCACACCGGGCGCGAGGGTTGGTCGCTGAGCCCGACTTTCGAGTTCACGCCTCACCCCGCGGGCTTCGATCTGGTCGCGACGTATCACAACGATACCTCGGCCCCGGCCCATCTGGGCGAGATCGTGCTGCACACCTTCACGCTTGGCTCAAGGATCACGATCCCCGATTTTCGCTGGGCGGGTGAGCCGGTGCGCAAGAGTTTCGCTTCGCCGCCAGCGTGGATGTACGCCTACCCCGGGAATCTGTATTCGCCCGTCGGTGTCCTTGCGAGCGACGACCATGCGATCGGCGTGAGTCTCATGTATCCGGTCACGGAATACAAGCACAACGTGATGATCTACACGCGGACGCGGGGCGGGCGGGCCGCCGAGGGCGAGGGCGGCCAGGGTTGGCAGATGCGATTTGCGTTTTCCGATCCGCGCGGTAACATCGACAATCTGTACGTCCCCGAACTGCTCGAGCCGGGCGCCACCCAGAGCTACGCGTTTGCGGTGCGGGTGACTCGGAATCCGGATGACTGGATTCGTACGCTCCAGCCGTATCACGACTACTTCCGTTCGACCTACGGCGATGTCAAGTACGAGCGCCGCAATGACCCGGTGCGGGCGCGGGCGATATCAACCGACGCGCTGCAGGACAGCGACAATATTCGTGGGTGGACCAGGCCTTGGGCTTTCCGGCCCGACGAGTTTGGCTGGAAGCCTTGGGTAGATGAGATCCTGTCGAGTCCCCAATACCGGCGGAGCATGCTCTGGGCCCCCAGTGGTCTGTATGACCGAGGCCCCAACTACCCGATGCAGTTCGTCGCCCCGCTCCAAGATGACGCGAATCTCGCGACGGCGTTCGATCCTGCGATCGGTCTGCCGCGGGTGAAGGCAAGCGGCATGGACCTGGGCCTTTGGTGGGGCCATAGCGCGCGCTACGCAGACTCGTGGAACCCGAGCCGACTGGACGTCCTTGATCCAGATGACCCGGAACACATGCAATACGTGTATCGCGAGCTCGACGCCGCGCGAGCCGCCGGAGCGACGATGATTGGGCTCGATGAGTTCACGCATCGGTATATGCACACTTGGGACGCGATTGAATGGCTGGATTTGTTGAAGCAACGCTATCCGGAGTTCACGTTCATCAGTGAGCCAAAGGCATCGGACGTCTTGCACAACGTCGCGCCAACCTACTACCGTGGGTTCGTCTGGCCCCAGACGGCTGACAACTACGACGACGTAACCAGGATTCACTCGCCCCATTTCCTCGCGGACTTGGTGAATCCCGGGCACGAGACCTGGGCTGCGCTGAGCTGGAGTCAGTTTGAGCGATACTTCGGCGCGCCCGCGTCACGAGAGAAGATACTGAGCGACATCGAGAAGGCCGCGCGCCTCGGATTCATTCCTCTCGTGCATGCCGATGTCGAGTTCGATCGCATGCCCTACGCATCCGAGAGCTGGGAGTGGTCCATCCCGAGCGATATGCGTGACGGCGATGGCTATGACGGCGAGGATATCTCCAGCTTGCCCGGCGATGGGGAAACGGACGGCGACTCCGGTCATGGGGGCGGCTCAGGCGACGACACCGGGGCTGGAACCACTCCCAGGCTCATCATGACAACCGTCCGAGGAATCGAAGAGCCGCGCGAGTATCGCGCCGCTCGGTACGTCACCAGGGCGCGAGATGACACCGCGCGAGGCGGTTCTGGGAATCGGACACGCGACGCCCGCCCGCGTGTCGTGACGACCTACTCAAGGTACTACTCGCGCAATGGGCGAGGCGATGACGGTGACGATCAAGATGGATCAGATCTCGTAGATGACCCGGGCGACGGGGATGCCGGCGACGATGCCGGTGATGGCGACGGCGGCGATGACGACTCCGGTGATGACACCGGCGACGATGGCTCCGATGACGACACCGGCGATGACGAGCCGGGGAATGATGATCCACCCAACGATGATCCCATCAATGATCCGGAAAAGGATTAGCGTCAGCCCTGTGCCGCGGCGTCGGCCCACTGCAATCCAAGCCCATCCACCAGGCTTGTCGACGGCGCATATGCCAGCTCGTGGCGGCTGCGCGTGAGATCGGCCCAGGTCCGCGCGACATCGCCCGCCTGCATCCCTTGTCTGTCGATGACCGGCTCTTGACCGACGGTCTCTGCGATCGACGCGATCAACGCGTCCAGCCGAATGGGCGAATCGCTGCCGAGGTTCCAGACCCGAAAGCCGTGCTCTGGGATCCGCTCGATGGATGACCGTATCCCGGTGACAATGTCGCCAATGAACGTGTAGTCCCGGCTGGTGGACCCGTCACCGAAGACCGGGATCGGCTCGCCGCTCGCGATCATCCGCATGAACTTGGCAATTGCAAGATCCGGCCGTTGGCGCGGGCCGTAGACCGTGAAGAACCGTAGACAAGCTGTCGGCATGCCTGTCAAGTGTGCGTGGGCGTGGCAGATCATCTCCACCGATCGCTTGGTCGCGGCGTAGGGACTGATGGGCATGATCGCGTGATCGTCTTCACGAAACGGGACGCTTGGCGCGTTGCCATAGACCGAGCTGCTGGATGCGACGACGATCTTCTCGACGCCGACGCGGCGGGCTTGCTCGAGCAAGATGCTCGTTCCACGCACGTTCGTTTCGGTGTAGCCGACGGGATCGGCGATGCTCGGACGCACACCAGCCTTCGCCGCCAGATGCACGACAACACTCGGTCGCACGCTCGCGAAGAGCGACTGCATGGCATTGGCATCGCGAATGTCGGCGAGCTCGAATCGGAAATCGCCGGATTTTTCGAGAACTCCCAGGTTTCTGCGCTTGATCGCTTCTTCGTAGAACGGGTCGAGGTTGTCGACGGCGATGACCCGATCACCATCGGCGAGCAATGCCTGACAGAGATGCGAGCCGATGAAGCCCGCGGCTCCGGTGACGAGAATCGTGGCCATCGTCGATCCTTGGCGCGCAACTGGGTATGCGCGCAAAGCAGGGCGCCATCCGGTAAGACAGCGCCCCGCTGGAGGAGAGAGAGATCTGTACTACTTGCGGCCGTGCCTTCTGGTCTGCGCCTCACCCACGAGACTGACTAAACGAGACCTCCGAGTCCCATTCATTCTGCCTGCAAACCAGTTGCAATCTTACCTAGCTTCACGCAAAAAGCAACCTTGTGGACCCTTGGCCGACAGGAACCGACCAAAACTAGCGTTCCCCACCCCCGGATTTTGGCAACGTGAGTTCGTCAATTGCAGGTGCGGGCTTGTCGCGGCCTCGGCCTTGGCGGTTCTGCAAAAGCCGCCGTTCGATGAAATCGGCCAGCATCTCGCGCTCGGCGGGGAGCAACTCGGCGATCAGACGATCGAGCCGGTCGGGCCCTGCCGGGCTTTGTATCTGATCATCCGACATGGCCATCTCAGAGCCGGGTGCCGCGTCGACTCTGTCGGTTTCGCGCATGTCTTGCGCCATTTGCCGCTTGCGATTGTCCCGTGCCTGGGCCGCGTGCATCTGTGCAAACTGCTGCTGGATATGGGTCCGCTGGGCAGGAGTCAGCTCTTTGAGCAACGCCTCTTGGACCTGGTCGCCCGAAGGCGCGTCCTGCTGGAGGGCATTCAGTCGTTGCAGTGCCTCGCGCTGGGGTTCGCTGAGCGAGCGATACAGAGCTCGGCGATCCAGGTCGGTGGCACCTTTCTCTGCCGCCATTTTCGTGAGGACTTCCTGCGGGACCCCGCCCAAGAGTTCCAACATTTGGCTTGCAGGAAGGTCGTTGGCGTGCTCCAGCCTTCGGGCGGCTTGGTCGGCTCCGAGCTGCCTGAGATCGCTCAAGAGCTGGGTTCTTCTTTGTTCTACATATTCTGCGATCTCGGCGTTGAAGCCCTCGCGGATCGAGCGCATGGATTGCAACTGGTCTGGGCTCAGCCGGATCGAGGCCTCGGCGCGGGGGCCGGACATCTGGCGGAGGATCCTCGGCAGTGACCGAGCCTCGGCCGCCTTTCGTTGGCGAAGTTCCTGCTCGCTCGGCATGAATGCCTGGGCCGGCTGTTCTCCTTGGGCTCTGACCTTGGGCCCAGAGAGCGCGGGGGGCTCGGTTTCGTCCGCGGATTGCCCCATTGCCAGAGAGCTGGCCAGGCACAGTGGGATCAGAATCTTGCATGTCCGCATCGCGAATCCTCTCTGGATCAGCAGAACGCTCATAGGCTCCCAGGATTGCTCGCGGCAGTCCAGCGAGCATCGGCGACCTGCCGCCCTGTTCCAGCCCTCACCAGCCCTCAGAATACGGAATTGTCGATGCCGGTTACGAAAGATTTCATTCGAGAGACGCTCAAGGCCGTCCGGCTGCCGGGGTCTGAGGAGAACCTGGTCGATTCTGGGGCCCTGCGTTGGGTCTCGTATTGCGATGGCTTTGCGAGTTTGCGAGTGCATGTGCCGGAGCTTGAAGATCCCAAGCGTCGGCGGGGCCTGTGTGCGGGCAGTTTTCAGGCGCTCAAAGCTCGGACCGAGGGCGAGGGTGAGCCGCTCAGTCAACTGACGGTCGAGTTTGTCGATGGCGCCGGCGACGTACTCGACACCGTGACGTTGGGTGGCGGGTCATCGGGCGCACAAGCCAGTGCGCCGGCTGATCGGGGTAACTCTGAGAACTCAGGCGCTGCTGCGGGCGAGCAATCGCAACCTGCTTCGCAAGACGGACACACTCCTATTAGAGGGCTTGATCAGAACACCTCTGGGCTCGCGGGCGTGCAGCACATCATTGCGGTGGGCGCGGGCAAGGGGGGCGTGGGCAAGAGCATGGTCGCGGTCAACCTTGCGGTCGGGCTTGCGCGCAAGGGGCACGCGGTCGGTCTCATGGATGGCGATATCTATGGCCCGAGCTTGCCCACCATGTTGCGATTGGAGGCGCTGGAGCAGAACGTGCTCGACGGCAAGCTCCAGCCGTACTTCGTGCATGGGATCAAGGCGATCACGATCGGCAAGCTGGTCGATCCGGAAAAGCCGCTGATCTGGCGCGGGCCGATGGCCCATGGCGCGTTCAAGCAACTCACCGATCAGACCGCTTGGGGCGAGTTGGACTACCTGATCATCGATCTGCCCCCCGGCACGGGCGATGTGCCGTTGACGATGGCCCAGACGCTCAACCTGACGGGCGCGGTGATCGTGTGCACGCCGCAGAAGGTGGCCCAGGACGACGCGGCTCGCGCGGTGCGCATGTTCCAGCAGCTCAAGGTGGAGGTGCTGGGCGTGGTCGAGAACATGAGCTACTTCGTCGGTGACGACGCAAAGGTCTACGACATCTTCGGGCGGGGTGGTGCCGAGCAGATGGCCCAGCGGATGAACCTGCCGTTCTTGGGACAGGTGCCGATCACAACGAGCCTGCGGGAGAACTCTGACGGCGGCGACCCGAGCGCAAACTTCGAGGATGAGTCGGCACTTGGAAAGTCTCTGCAGGAGCTGGTCGGCAACATCGAGAAGCAAGTTGCGCTGGCGGGCATCCGGAGCGGCAGTTCACGGCCGAGCCTCAACATCCACTAGGGCTGTTAGAGCATTGCGTACTGGTCGTCGTAGTCCTCTTCGACCTCGTCATACTCATCCTCTGGGACCCCTTCGAGCGGCGGCGGGATCGCGATCGAGGGGAACCCGGTGATGAAGGCACCTGCGGTGTAGCGGACGAAGTAGATAACGGTCGTCGTCGAGATCCACGCGGCGAAGATGCTGACGAGGAATAGAGGCGTATCGCCGCGGGGCAGTGCCATGACGTTGCCCAGGGCAGCGCCGATGATGGCGACGAAGAACGGGTTGCTCGCTCTTCGCACAAGCAAGCCATCGATGACCGTCACAAAGGCGCCGAAGAACACGCCGTAGTAGATGATGCCAAACCAGCCCATCTCGGACCAGCCGTGCCCGAGGATGCCTGGTCCGAGGTTTGCGACGTCGTTGAGTTGGTCTTGGACCGCAAGGCCCAGCGCGCTTGGTTTCTCAGGCCAGAGCGCGCGCGGGAAGGGGATGGAGATCATAAACATGAGGCCGTGCAGGGGCTGTGTCTCGTAGCTGTCCGGGTAGTTTTCGAAGATAAACGCGGTGATCGCCGGCGTGTCGGGGCTCAGCACGGTGACCGTTTCGCCCATGCCCGAGAGCGGGTCCTTGGCGACCTCGACGAGTTGGCCGACGCGCTGATCGAACGTGAACTCCTTGCCGTAGTCGTGTCGAATCGTTGAGTAGGTGATCATCACGACGAGGGTGACGGCGGCGATCGGAGCAAACTTGATAGCGATGGGCGTGAGCGAGCGATATCGCAAGGTGGCGTAGTACCAGGTCCAGGGGACGGCGAAGAAGATGGCGAGCCAATCGCGTCGGCCCGTGGTGTGAAACGTCGTGACAATGGTGGCAAAGACGAAGGTCATGACGAAGATCGTCCATGCGATCGGGTTGTATCGCTGGCTGACCAGGTAGTAGGTCGCCAAGCCCATGGCGCAGGCGGCCATTCCCCCTCGAAACTGAAGAATGAGCGCGCTGGTGTATCCGATGCTGTCGCCGCTGCGCAAGGCGAGCACGACACCCATGCCGACGCCCATGGTCGCGGCAATCGAGAGGATGAGAGCCGGGCTTGAGACCGGGACATTGACAGGCGGGATCACTTTGCCCAGAAAAGAGAGTCGATCGCCAATCTTCTCGCCGAGAAAGAACGCCCCCATGAAGACTGGCAGGCTGAGGGCGATGAGCGTCATGCCTTCGCCTCGGGAGACGTGCGGAAAGTTCGCCGGGCTGATGCCGTAGATAATCCCGGCGACCCCATAGAAATACAGAACGCCCAGCAGGAAGAAGTTGCGGATGCTCAGCACGTCGCGTTTGCGAGTCACCAGATCCCGCACCATCAGCGACCCGATAAGCAACGAGATCAAAGCAGAAACCGTGATGAGTAGCGGGGAGCTCATGGGATCGTCTGGGTATCGGTCGGTTCCGTGCGGGCGAACAGCGTTTTACACCACTGAGCGGCCTCGGATCAGGGGTCCTTGGGGTACGTTGTATTGTCACGATGAGTTCGTTCCCGGATCGCCTGGCGGGTGACGAGTAAGAGTCGGTGGCGTTCAGGCCCAGTAAGCACAAGCACCCATCCCACGATCAGGTAGCCCACGCCGAAAACAAAGCCCAGAAACACGAGGTACTCCACGCGCCAGTGTTGGTCGAAGATCCGCTCCCCGATGATGAGGATCGGAGAGGCGATCACGGTAGCGAGCAAAGGTCGGCCGATCGGGCGGAGATACGCGCCGATGCCCGTGCCGAGGACCCTGGAACCAAGCCAGGGCAGGATCACGAGATTTACCACTATTGCCAGGACCGCGTAGGCGACCGCGGGGGTTTCGAACTGCATGTGCGTCGGCACTGTTTCCATGGCGAGCCAGAGCAGCAGGGGCGTGCCCAGATTGGACAGGATGACGATCGGCGCGAATCGCCTGACGTGGCCGGCACCATAGAGCAATCGCTGCCAGCCCTCGGAGATGCCGCGCACGGTGGTGCTGATCACGAGGATGCGTGCGATCGTGGCTCCCTGATCGGCGAAGCTCGTGTCGGTCGTGGAGCGAGCGAGCCAGAGCTTGATGAGCGGCTCGACCAGCACGAAGATAACCAGGCCCGCCGGGAGCGCGACCCAGGCGTTGAGGCGTGTGGAGTGGTGGAGCAAGCGCTCGGTGGCTCCGTCGGTGTCGTTGGAGCTCACGCGCGCCGATACCGCGTCGATGCCGTAGGTCACGCCGACGGACGTCATCCGGGCGTACGAGCTGAGCCTTCGCACGAGCCCATAGATCGCGTTGGCGCCGAGCCCGAAGTAGATATTGACGAAGATGAGCGGAAGATTGTCTGCGAGGTTTGTTGTCGCGATGACGCCGGAGTTCCAGCCAAAGGTCGAGCGGATCTCTCTGAGCGCATTGCGATCGGTGGCACGCGGATTGGGGATCAGCGATCGATCGCTGGCGATCTTGATCACAACCGAAACCAGCGTCTGCAAGAGATTGAGGCTCTGGCTGATGATCGCGTACCAGATGATCCCTTGCGCCGGATCGTCCTTCATCCCAAACCCGAAGAACAGCACCACCGCCGCGATGACTTGCGTGAGCCGGCGCCAGAGGAGCCAGAAGTTTTGCCAGCCGAACTGCTCGTGGACCGCGTACATGTTGAATGTCGGCGTGACCAGAACGACGAAGCAACTGTACACCGCGGTCGATGTGGCGTAGATCAGTGCCGGCGTGCGAAGCTCATCGCTGATCGTGAGCGTGGGCAAGAGCAGCACGATGACCGCGGCGAAGAGCAAGATGCTAATCAGGCACGCGCCGATCGAGTAGACCCAGCACGCGTTGTAGATGCGACGGAACGTCGCCGGGTCATCGGCATGGTGGGCCTCGCCCAGTTCGCGCAACATCGAGCGTCCGAGCACGTCCTGCACAATCGCCCCGATGCCGATGGTGGGGCCCAGGAGGTTGATCAGCCCAAATCCGTCCTTGCCAAGCCAGGCGATCAGGATGGGGACCTCGATGATCCCGAGCATGAGCGTGGAGCCCAGGCGCGTGTAGTTGCTACCGACGCGTCGGATACCCTTCTTGATCTCGCTCATTGGGAGGCCCGAATCGAGGCATCGTCTTGGGTGCTTGTAGACGTGTCGGCCGGGGCCGCAGCTTGATCGCCGATCCGCTCGACCCAGCTCGCGTCCGGCTCGTAGCCAAGGCGGATGAGCACCTCGCCCGCGCGCTCATGGAACGCTTTGGCGGACTCAGTCGTGAAGTGGTTCTTCCAGTCGCCCGCGACACCCTTTCGGATGAAGTGCGAGCGGTCTTCCTGACCCGAAGTGCGGCCGGTTTGGCGCTGGATGCTGAACTTTTCTACGGCCATGTCGATTCGCCATTGTTCAATCGGCTTGCCGGTCGCGCGCTCCACGACGCGCTTTAGATGGGCGTGTGGGTCCTCAAGGAGTTGCTCGTAGCGGACGTAGGCGATGTGCTTGCGATTCTCTGGATCGTGCCATTCGCCCACGTGATCGGCCCAGTTCAGGCGATTGCCAAGCGGGCGCTCGAAGATTCCCTCGATGAACCTCGGAAGCAGTTCGCGCGTGTTCTGGGCATCGAAGTTGGCACCGAAGAGCCTGTTGAGGCGTTTGGTTGCGTGGTGATGGGATGGCGAGGCTTTGCTCTGATAGTCCCGCAACATGTGGAAGAAACTGGAGACCAAGACATCGCGTCCATCTCGGCTGAGGTAGATCACCCGGCGGAGGCGATGGTCGTATCTCCAATGATTGTGCAGGACCGCTGCGCAGCCCGCGGGAAAGATGGAAAGCTGCGGGACGATCGCTTGGAGCACGTCTCCGACCATCAGGCTCAGCCAGGTCCCGCCGCTCTTGGGGTATTCGCTGACATAGGTGAACGGGAACGAATCGCCGAAACGGGCGCCCAGTGCGTGGTTCACACGGTGCGAGACGCGGATCATGAGCGGTCGGATGCTGCTCATTCTCGCGGGCTCCGTGATTGTCTTTTTCCGCAGGACTTCATGGATTGATGCATGGCTACGAGCCGCGACGCCACGGCGTTCGGTGAACTTGGAGCTGATGGCGACCGCGCATCAACGGCGAGAGCCTAGGGTGCTCATCGGATCCATCGAGGCCGGACTTTGCCCATCAAACACCTTGCATGCCGTGCATAGAGAACCGAACAAACGCCACACTTGGCCGAACGAGAGCACCTTGCTTGCCAGATAGGTTCCAACTGCCGATCATCGACTGCGGTGTCGGCGTAGCAGAAGCCTGAATATGAACTCCACCCCAGATCATCTCGACGAGTCGCCGGCCAGCGACACAAACGCACCGTTCCAGCGGTTGGATACGTGCGCGGCGTTTCCGTACTCCAGGAGTGAGTACGTTCGCCGGATGCTCTGGGTCGTCGTCTATCAGATGTTGATTCGATTCAGCCCCGGGCGATTGGCGCGTTGGCGTCGGTTCTGGCTTCGGCGGTTCGGGGCAAACATTGCGCCCACGTGTAATATCCGGCCGACGGCGCGGATCCGGCATCCGTGGCTTCTGACGATGGGTGACTATTCGACGCTGGCGGACAACGTCGAGGCCTACAACTTGGGTCCAATAACAATCGGTCGACACACGGTCATTAGCCAGGGCTCGCACTTGTGCAACGGGACACACGACTACAAGGATCCGAGCCTGCCCTTGGTCCGTCCGAGCATGACGATCGGGTCGGGTGTCTGGGTGTGTGCCGACGCGTTCATTGGGCCGGGCGTCGAGATCGGAGACAACGCGTTGATCGGCGCTCGCGCGGTCGTGACTCGTGACGTGCCGAGGGACATGATCGCGGCGGGCAACCCGGCGAAGGTCGTGCGGAGCCGGTTTGAGGACAAGGAGTCAGGATGAGCGATCTGAAGCCGCCGATATTTGTGACAGGCGTGAATCGCTCTGGCACGACGATGACTTGCCGAATCCTGGGCGAGTCGCCCGGCATGTGCCTGTGGTATGAGCCCAATATCTTGTGGCGGACGGGGTTTGCCTATCGGCCGCACGAGCGCGCGACCGCAAAGGACGCTCGGCCCTGGCGAGAGCGACGTATCCGCAAGGCGTTCGCGCAATACCAGCTGGAACACGATGGCAAGCGTGTCGTCGAGAAGAGCCCGCCCAATGTGCTTCGCATCGGATACCTCAACGCGCTGATTCCCGAGGCCAAGATCATCCACATCTATCGCGATGGGCGCGCCATGCTCCGTTCGAGCCTGGAAAAGTATGAGAACTTCCGGCCGTATGAGCTGAAGAACGCCTCGGCCAGGCGCCACATCGTCGATCGACTCAAGCGCACGCCCTGGTGGGAGTGGCCCGCGTACTTCGGGCGCTTCGCCGACGGATTCAGCCGGCGGATCCTGGGGCGCAAGCTCAGCTGGTTCGGCGTGCGCTATCCGGGCTGGAAATCAGACCGAGGCCGGCTGACCAGGACCGAGGTGATCGCCAAGCAATGGGCGATGTGCGTGGAGACTGGGCTCAAGGACCTCGAGCAACTGCCGGAGGGCTCGTACATCAGCCTTCGCTATGAGGATGTGGTGAGCAATCCGGTCGAGCAGTTTCGCAAGATCTTCGAGTTCTGCGATATGGAGTGGAACGCTGAGAGTGAGGAGTTCATTCGCGAGCGTGTGCACGAGCAGTCCTTGACCAAGTGGAAGGACGAGTTGTCCGAGGAGATGCTCTACGAGGCCATGCCCCACATGGAGCCGATGCTTCGCAGGCTTGGTTATCTCGATGAGGCTGGCGCGTGAGCCTTGCGCAGTTCCATGAAGCCCTGGAGCGAGAGCCCATCTGCGCGCTGCGCGGCAAGCGCGCGCTTGTCACCGGTGGCGCGGGATTCATCGGTTCGCACATCGCCGAGGGATTGCTTCGGTGTGGCGTCGAGGTTGTGATACTCGATGATCTCTCGAGCGGACATCTGAAGAACGTGCCGAGCGGCGCGAAGTTCGAGCAGGGCTCGGTGCTCGATGAGGCGTGCCTGGCTCGGGCGATCGAGGGCTGTGATCTTGTGTTTCACGAGGCGGCGATGGTCTCGGTGCCCCAGAGCGTCGAGCAGCCCGAGCGATGCCTCATGATCAACGTGTTGGGCACGCAGCGGGTGCTGGAGGCGGCGCGGCAAGCCGGGGCGAAGCGGGTGATGCTTGCTGCGTCGGCTGCGGCGTACGGCGATGAGCCGAGCCTGCCTAGCGCCGAATCGGATACCACGGCCCCGTGCTCACCCTACGCGATGAGCAAGATCGCAGGCGAGCAGCTCCTGGGGGTTTGGAGCAAGACCCACGGGTTGGAGACGCTCAGCCTGCGGTATTTCAATATCTTCGGGCCGCGCCAGGATCCACGCTCGGCGTACGCCGCGGTCATCAGCGCGTTCGCCTCCAAGCTCTCGGCGGGCGAGCGGCCGATCGTCTTCGGCGACGGCAAGCAGACCCGCGACTTCACGCATATCTCCAACGTCGTGCTCGCCAACCTGCTCGCGGCGGCTTCCCCGGGCACTTGGGCGGGCGAGGTTCTCAATATCGGCACCGGGCACGCGGTGAGCTTGCTCGAACTGGCGGGCCAGATGGGAAAGATCCTCGGCCAGGAGCTCGAACCGATCCACGAATCGGCAAGAGCGGGAGATGTGGAGCACTCCCGGGCCGATATAGGCGAAGCCCGCCGATTGCTTGGCTATGAGCCTCTGGTCGGCTTGGCAGAGGGGCTGGGTGATACCCTCGCGTGGTTCGGATCGGAGGATTAGGAGAACGCATGGCGAGCGGCCGGTTTCCCATCTCGGTGATGATTCTGACCAAGGACGAGGAGATCAATATCGCCTCGTGCCTGGACTGTCTGGGGTTCTCCGACGACGTGGTCGTGTACGACAGCCTGAGTACGGATCGAACGGTCGAGATCGCGCGGGGCTATGACAACGTGTCGATCGTTGAGCGCAAGTTCGACAACTGGTCGAGCCATCAGAACTGGGGCGCTGAGAACATCCAGTTCAAGCACCCTTGGGTGTTGTACGTCGACGCGGACGAGCACGTGGACGCGGAACTCGCCGAGGAAGTGCAGCGACGCGCCGATCCCGATGCGCCCGAGGCCGCGTTTCGCATGCGCCGCAAGGACTTTTTCATGGGCAAGTGGCTGAAGCGGGCGCAGCTCTACCCCTCGTGGTTCGTGCGCATGTATCGGCCGGAAAAGATCCGCTATGAGCGGCTGGTGAACCCGGTGGCGCATGTCGACGGGCCCATCGGTGACATGCAGGGCCACATCATCCACTATCCGTTTAGCAAAGGGCTCGTGCACTGGTTCGAGCGCCACAACAGCTACTCGGGCTTTGAGGCCCAGGAGCAGCTCAAGGTCACCGGCGGCAGGCGCAGGCCCATCCACCAAGTGCTCAGCCGAGATCCCAATGACCGCAGGGCGGCGATGAAAGACGTCTTTTTCCGCCTGCCCATGCGCCCGCACGTGAAGTGGCTTTACTACGTGATCTGGCGTCGAGCCTTCTTGGATGGGCGGGCAGGGATGACCTATGCGCGGCTGCAGTACATCTACGAGTACATGATCCAGATGAAGGCCCGGGAGATTCGGCTCTTGGAATCCGGTGAGCAGTTGTGATTGCTCTTTGGGGCGGGGGCAGGTGAGAGTCGATTGAGTGAGCGCACTTCCCAAGTCGACGCGTCGGAGGATCAGCCCGGGCTGTTCATCGTTGGCATGTCCCGCGCCGCGACCACGTGGCTTGCCAAGTGC
>JAJDDL010000241.1 GCA_029260335.1 Phycisphaerales bacterium
CAGCCCGATCACAAGATCATCGGCGTGCTCCACAACGATCCGGAGTACGCGGATTACAACAACGCCTCGAGCTTCCCCAACCACACTTTCAAAATGCTCAAACGGTTCTTTGAGGACTACAAGATGCTCGAGGACAAGGAGGTAGAGGTGGATGAGATCATGCCCGCCGAGGCGGCTCACGCGGTGATCCAGGATTCGCTGGATCGATACTGGCGCGAGCGGCAGAAGGGTGGGATGAAGGGGCTGAGTTGAGGGGATCGCCCTCGGACGCTTCGGCCGACATTCGCTACCCTGCTTCCATGCTCCACGACCTTGAGCGCATCCTGATTGATCGCGAGAAGATCGCCGCCCGCGTGCACGAGATGGGTGAGCAGATCGCTCGGGATATGGTCGAGGAACTACAAGCCGAGGGAGCTTCGGCTGATGCATCCGAGCGGATCGTCCTGGTGCCGATCATGGTCGGCTCGGTGATATTCCTGGCCGATCTCATGCGCGAGCTGCCGATGAAGCTCAGCCTGGGCTTGGTAGCGGTCTCCAGTTATCCGGGAGCAACCGTCCAAAGCAAGGGTGCGACGATCCGCAGCGAGCTGCCAAGCGATATCAAGGGCAAGCACGTGATCATCATCGACGACATCCTCGATTCCGGGCGGACGTTGGGGCTCGTAAAATCACTCATTATGGAGCAGGCTCCGGCCAGTTGTCGGGTCTGTGTGCTGCTCGATAAGCAGGTCGACCGGGCGGTGGAAATCCAGGCCGACTACGCGGGATTTGAGATCCCCGACGCCTTCGTCGTTGGCTACGGCCTCGACTACGACGGGCACTACCGCAACCTCCCCGATATCGGCGTGCTGAAAGTCGAGGCGACGTGAGTGGCCTCGGCGTACCGCCCAACCGGCGAGCAGATCCTGTTGAGCGTGAAGCCGGCGTTGCGGTCGATCGTGCTGCGCTCGGCGGTGACCGCGGGCGTGTGCGTCGTGCTCGGCATGGCGTTGTACTGGGGGCTGCCGGCGGTCGGCGCAGGCGCGTGGTGGGATATGGCCTTGCTTGCGATTGTCGGCGTGGTCACGATCCGCGTGCTCTGGGAATGCGCGGTGTGGGCGTCCCGAAGCTATGTGCTGACGCCTCAGCGGGTGATCAGCATCTCGGGAGTCTTGCGCAGGCAGGTCCGGGATCTGCCGATCGAACGCATCCAGAATATCGTGCTCGATCGCACGCTCGGCGAGCGGCTGCTCGGCTTGGGCACGGTCGGGATCGCCTCGGCGGGCTCGGCGTGGATCGATGTCGCGTGGGTCATGATCGCAGGCTCGCCGAGCAGATTGCAGCAGATTCGCGAGGCGGTTTCTGCGGATTCTGCTGAGAGAAGCGGCGGCGTGGATGAGCCTCAAGAGCAGGATCCTCTGCCGGTGCCGAAGCTCGCAGCACCAGAGCGACCCCTGGTCATCGGTATCGCCGGCGGCATCGGTTCGGGCAAGAGCTCCGTTGCCTGCGTTTTTGGTGAACTGGGCTGTGTCGTGATCGACTCCGATACCGAGGCCAAGCGTTTGCTCGACGAACCAGACGTGTTGGGCCAGCTGCGCGAGTGGTGGGGGGATTCGGTTGTCGATGAGTCTGGCAAGGCCAATCGCACGAAGATCGCGTCGATCGTGTTCTCCGATGACGAGCAACGAACGCGCCTGGAGGAGTTGATCCATCCGCTCGTGAAGCGAGCGCGTGCTTCGATCATCGAGGACAACCCGGATGCTCGCGCGATCATCATCGATGCGCCGCTTTTGTTTGAAGCGGGCGTCGATGCGGAGTGTGATGCGGTACTCTTTGTCGATGCGCCGCGCGAGGTCCGTCTTTCGCGCGTGCGATCATCACGCGATTGGGATGACGCTGAGCTTGCGCGCAGGGAAGCGAGTCAATGGCAAGTCGAGCGCAAGCAGCTGGCCAGCGATGAGGTGATCGACAACTCCGGTTCGCCGGAGGCATTGCGGGATCGTGCGGAGGCCGCACTTGCAGCGATGGAGACGCGGCACGAGGCCAACAAGATGCACAAAAATCCGGGAAACTGAGGTCGAGAGTGGATCTTCGGGAACTTCTTGCACGATAAGGCAATTGCGAGCTATACTTTGCCTGATCGCCTGGTTCGCCCGCAGGGCCTTGGCCTTGCCGCGATCCGGATTTTCCATTCTCATCGGCTCAGGTGACGATCACGATTTTCTCGATCGGTCCGCCGAATCCGTTGCGATCACCGAGTGTGACCCCGCTGAGTCCGTGATCTCTGCGGCAGCCTCGCGTGTGCTCCCATTGCAAAATCGCTCCACATTCAGTGAGCGAGAAGCCTCTAGCAGCGAGAATATCTATGGCCAAGACGCAGGACATTGCGGACGACGCTCCCAAGACCCGCAAACGTCGCACGAGCACCGCGAAGGATTCCGCGAAGGAAACCAAAGCGCCCGCCAAGGGCGAGAAGAAAGCCAACGAGCCCAAGCCCAAGGCACCTGCCAAGCCGAAGGAACCTGCGAGCCAAACCGACAAGCCCAAGCCAGAGCCGACAAAGCCTCAGGCGGAGCCGACAAAGCCCCAGGCCTCAGCTCCCAGTTCAGAATCATCCCAATCGGATGCACCGAAGAGCGATGCACCCAGGCCGGCGCAGGCCCCGCGCAACGAGCCCTCGGCCAACGGCCAAGATGGCTCCAGAGGTGGCGGAGATCAGGGAAGGTCTTCCAGACGAAACAAGCGCAAGAAGCGTCGCGGCCCCGGGCCCGGCGGCGGCGGCGGTGGGGGCGGAGGCGGCCAAGGGGGCTACTCCAGGAGTGTGCCCGATCACCTGCTGCCCTCAGATGCTGATCTGGAGCGAGAAGCCGCGGAACTCGAGAAGGCGATCGCCAACGCCGAGGCCAACGGCGAGGAGGCCGAGTCCTACTCGATCAGCGAGTTGCAGCGAATGGGCTTGGATGACCTGTTCGAGGTCGCCGAGAAGGAAGGGCTCGAAGACTTTCATCAGGTCCCCAAGCAAGAGCTGATCTTCAAGATCCTGAAGGCGCGCGCGACCAAGCAGGGCATCCTGTTCGGCGAGGGCACGCTCGAGATCATGTCCGACGGCTTCGGCTTCCTGCGAAGCCCCGAACAGAGCTATCTGCACGGGCCCGATGACATCTACGTTTCGCCCAGCCAGATCAGGCGATTCGGGCTTAGGCGCGGCATGGTCGTCAAAGGGGCAATCCGTCCACCCAAGGAATCCGAACGGTATTTCGCGTTGCTCCGCGTTGACCATGTCAACGGCAGGGATCCTCGTGCGATCCACGACCTCGTAAACTTCGAGGATCTGGTGCCGCTACATCCCAACAAGCGATTGGTGCTCGAAACCGATCCGAGCGGCATCGAGTGCCGTGTGGTAGACATGGTCGCGCCGATTGGCATGGGCCAGCGTGCGTTGATCGTCGCGCCGCCTCGCACGGGCAAGACCGTGCTGCTCCAGCGCATGACCCAGGCAATCGCGACGAACTGTCCAGAGGTCAAGATCATCGTGCTGCTCGTGGATGAACGTCCCGAGGAAGTCACCGACTTCCGGCGCAACACCGACAAGAGCGTCGAGGTTGTCGCCAGCACGTTCGATGAGCAGGCTCACCGGCATGTGCAGGTCGCCGAGGTCGTCATCGAGAAAGCCAAGCGGATGGTCGAGTTTGGCGAGAATGTCGTCATCTTCCTCGACTCGATCACGCGATTGGCTCGAGCGTACAACACCGAGATGCCCCACTCGGGCAAGATCATGTCCGGCGGTATCGATGCGGGTGCCCTGCAGAAACCCAAGAAGTTCTTCGGTGCCGCTCGTGCTATCGAGAACGGCGGGAGCCTGACCATCGTCGGCACCGCCCTGGTGGACACCGGCTCCAAGATGGACGAGGTCATCTTCGAGGAGTTCAAGGGCACAGGCAACTCCGAGCTGCACCTGGACCGCAAGCTCATGGATAAGCGGATCTATCCCTGCATCGATGTCGCGGCCAGCGGCACCCGTCGCGAGGAACTGCTGCTTGATCCCAAGGAACTTGAACTGGTGCATCGCCTGCGCAAGGTCCTGAGCGATATGAACGTCGTAGAAGCGATGGAACTGCTCAAGAGCAAGCTCACGAAGGTGAAGTCAAACGCCGAGTTCTTGATGACCATGGCTAGAGGCTGAGCTTCACTTGGCTCGTCCCATGGCCCAGATTTGTCGATCTGAACCGCCTCTCCAGGAGATTCGTACCTCCGCTGCCGTCCAGACGAGCGACTCGGCGGCATTCTGCTGCGCTCAGGGCCACGATTCGGCCGATGGTGCTTCCATGTGCCCACGAGGATCTCAGATGCGACGTTTCCGTTCCAAGATCTTGCGTCCCTCGTTCCTGCCGAGTTTGCTGATTCTCGGACTTATGGCCTTCGGGTCCATAGGCGTGGCCGGGGCCGTTCAGCCTGCGCCCGGATCCCAGAA
>JAJDDL010000242.1 GCA_029260335.1 Phycisphaerales bacterium
CGCCGGGTTGCTCCTGCTCTTTGTCGGGTTGGTCGGCACCTTCGTGCCGGACCAGGGATCCGGGCTTTTTCCTGATAGTCCCAAGGAGCAGCAGGACCTGATGTTCGCGGTGCTCACGGTCTTGCTCGCGACGACGACCGCGCTGGCGGGGATGTGGTTTATCTCGCGCCGGTTCGGCACGCTGCCGCTGTTCAAGCACATGATCCTGGAAAATCCGGCGACTTCCGGAGACTTGCTGCTTGCGATGGAGAGCAATGTCGTCGCTCCGGCGGTGGCCGGGGATACCGGCACGACGCGTTCGGTCTTACGTCCGATCGGGCGAGTAGAACTCACAGACGGTCGGGTGATCGACGGGACCGCGGAAAATGGCTACATTGAGGCGGATCGGCCGGTGCGCGTCGTGGAGGTCACGGGCGTATCCACCATCGTGGCCGAGGATGAAGAGACTGCCTGATGGAGAGCCAGTATCTTGCTTGGGGCCTGATCCTGATCGGCGTTGCCGTCTTCCTTGTGGTGGTTGAGGTCTTCGTGCCCAGCGGCGGGATCATCGCGGTGGTCGCGGCGCTGTCAGCGATCGCCGGGGTCATCGCACTGTTCGTGCATGATCCGATCTGGGGGTTGATCGGCTTGGTCGGCGTCGCGATCGCGACACCGATCGCGATCATCGGTGGGTTCAAGATCTGGTCGAGCACCAAGATCGGTCGTCGGATGCTGGGCGAGGAGTCCGAGATTCTGCTCACGCGTCAGCGCGACGAGGAGCGGCAACGCCGCGAACAGGTCGCCTCGATGGTCGGCATGGAGGGTGTGTGCCTGACCGATCTGCACCCAATCGGCGTTGTGCGGATCGACGACAAGAGATACGACGCGCAGGCGGAGGTCCAGTTCATTGATGCGGGCGAACGCATCGTGGTCCAGCACGCCGACGGATTTCAGATGAAGGTTCGCAGGGTCGGCAGTTAGGTTTCGGTGAAGGTGTCTTGCCGGTAACTTGGTTGGATCCGAGAATGCTCACTGCACAGTTCGGTCGTAGTTCTCAAACCGGTCCCTGGCCAGGAAGTGACTCGCCATGCCTACGAACCCGGGAATCTGGATTGTGGTTGGCATCACTTTGCTCAGTCTTCTCATCATTCTATTGGTGTTGGCTCAGTTCTTTACGCTCTGGCTCCAAGCCTTGTTGTCTGGAGCAAAGGTTGCCTTGGTAGAAATGATCGCGATGCGTCTGCGGAAGGTGAACGTCCGCACGATTGTGCTGAGCCGAATCCGAGCGGTCGAGGCGAACATTACCGTTCCGATGGCCGATCTCGAGGCGCATGCCCTTTCGGGCGGGAACGTCCCGAACTGCATCAGCGCACTCATTGGTGCAAAGAAGGCGGGTCTGGATCTGACCTGGGAGCGCGTCACGAACGATGATCTCAACGGCATCGATGTGTTGCAAGTGGTCCAAGACAGGTATCAGCAACAGAGCGTTGTGGAGAGATTGGCCAAGGTCCTGCCCAAGCTCGAGGGCGAGATCGCCAGAGCGCAATCGGACATGAGTCCTTCCGGCGTCGTCACGATCGGAGATTTTCCGGTGGAGGCCATCGCCGATGACTCGGGGATTCGCAGCGGAGATCGCGTGGAAGTCACCGGCGTGATGGTGAGCGTCAAGCGTGCCGAGGGCCTTGGTTAGGCCTCGTTTCGAAGACAGCTCCGGCGGACCGCTTGCGCTCGGCAGGGTCGCTACACTCACCACGGTCACAAGCCAGGGAGAAACTCATCATGCCTTCAAACCCAGTCATTTGGATTGTCGTCGGCGTTGTCGTCCTCGTCCTCTTGGTCATCCTTGCCGTGATGGCTCAGTTCTTTACGCTCTGGCTCCAGGCCAGATTGTCTCGGGCGACGGTTGGCTTGCTGGAGATGATCGCCATGCGTCTGCGGAAGGTGGACGTCCGGACGATCGTCCTGAGCCGAATCCGGGCGGTGAAGGCGGGAATCGAAGTTTCCACCGCGCTGCTCGAGACTCACTACCTCGCCGGTGGACGGGTCCCAAACGTCGTCAGCGCCCTGATCAATGCCCAGAAGGCTCGGATCGATCTGGTCTTTGATACGGCGTGTGCGATCGACCTGGCCGGGCGCGACATTCTGGACGCCGTGCAGACCTCGGTCATTCCCAAGGTCATCGATTGCCCGAACCCCACGGCCGGTCGCGCGACTATCGACGCGGTCGCGAAGGACGGCATCCAACTCCGGGCCCGTGCCCGCGTGACCGTGCGAACGAACCTGCCCCGCCTTGTTGGTGGAGCGGGCGAAGAGACGATTGTCGCCCGTGTGGGCGAGGGCATTGTCTCGGCGATCGGTTCAGCCGAGAGCCACAAGCACGTGCTTGAGAACCCAGACCGAATCTCCAAGGCAGTGATGGCCCGCGGTCTGGATTCCGGCACCGCGTTTGAGATTCTCTCGATCGATATCGCCGATATCGATGTGGGCGAGAACATTGGCGCCAAGCTCCAGGCCGATCAGGCCGAGGCCGACAAGCGGCGTTTCCAGGCCGAGGCCGAGAAGCGGCGTGCGATGGCGGTCGCCGAGGAGACCGAGTTCCAAGCCGAGGTGCAGAAGAACCGGGCGTTGGTTGTGCTCGCCGAGGCCGAGGTGCCCAAGGCGATGGCCGACGCGTTCCGCAGCGGCAACATGGGCATCATGGACTACTACAAGATGAAGAATGTGGTCGCCGACACGTCGATGCGCAACGCGATTGGCGGCGAGCCTGGCTCTTCGTCGGGCTCGGCTCCGATTGGCTGATCCGCTAGCGTGATGAGTTCTGAAGCAGCGGTGCCGTTGCGAGTCTTCGAGTGAATGCCACGCGGATTGGTTGAGGTTGCAATCCAGGCGCTTGCCCAATCGCGTGGCCTTCGTCGCAGAGCCTCCTTAGACCACGGCACCGCAAGACTTGAACTCACGACGCTCTAGCGCGGAGCCTCGACAGCTTGTTGGATCAATGACGCGACGCGGGCACGCCGGTAGGTTTCGCTTGTAAAGAGCGTGAGCGAAGCGTACTCGCCGGCCGTCGCCTGGTTGGAAGCAAGGTTGGATGCGCGCGAGCCGGCCAGTTGCGCCTCGTTTCGGCGGGCGTAGACGGGCATCGCATCGATCCTGCTTTGCACGCGTCGGTCAACGCCCTGGGCTGGCATCGATGGGTCGCCGAGCGGAGCGGCGAAGCCGTGTCTGTCGGGCCCGATGTGAAAGACCGTTCCTGCGGGAACTTCCGGCCGGGGCCCATTCGCGTCAACGACGTACGCCGAGCGTGGGAAGATGGCGCGGATTGCGCCGTCCTGCCGCATCAGGTTGCCATCTGCGGTGCGATAGATCTGTTCGAATCCGACAGGTGATCGCGGATCGACTTGCACTTGGCGGAGGCTTGTCCGGCTGGGCCCGACATCTTCAAAGCCCTGGTCCAGTGGGGTGGCGGTCGGCAACTGTTGGCCGAACGTCGGTCCCCAGGTTATCGGTGGGCGCCATGGCTGCCATTGCGATGCTTGCCAATCCTGTTGAACCTGGCCCGATGCCGAAGCCGCGAGCGCAGCGATCACCAATGCGGGTGCATGCGGCCTGGATGCGCTGAACCAACGTCCCATCATCTCTCCATCGGCCTCCACGGCCCCTGAGTTTGCTCAGCGCGGCGGCACAAGTTCAATGTACACCGTAATCGTCTGCTGACCATCGAGGTTTTCAAGAGGTTTGCCCTTGGCGGTCCAGGAGTACATCGCGTTGAGGCCGGCCTGGTCCAAGTCGCGATTGCCGCTGGAACGGGTGAGCACGACGGTCTTTACCTTTCCATCGGCCATGAAGGAGACCCCGAAGACCGCCCGGCGGTTACCGCCAAGCAATCGCGTGGGGATGGTCAGTTCCGGCGGGACGCGGGTCTGGATCTCTAGTCCCTGGGCAGCGGCGGGCTTGCCGGGCTGGACACGCAAGGGCTTGTTGGGTGAGGTCGCGGGCGATTCTTTATCGCTTGGCACGCCCTCGCGCCGCGATTCGTCGGCCTGGGCTTGCTCGGCGTTTTCCTTGCCCTGT
>JAJDDL010000243.1 GCA_029260335.1 Phycisphaerales bacterium
CCGTGGTCGGCAACTCGCTTGAGAATGAACGGACCGAGCTGCCGACGGCCCTTGGCGGGCGCCCGGCGGTGCTGCTCATCGGCTACAAGCAGGGCTCGCAGTTCGATATCGATCGGTGGTTCATGGGGCTTTTGCAGGCTGGCATAGATGCGCAGCTCATGGAGGTGCCGACGATCCCTGGGATTGTGCCGACGATGGCCTCGGGGTGGATCGATGACGGGATGCGAAGCGGGATCCCGCGCGAGGATTGGGGAGCGGTGGTGACGCTCTACGGCGGTGCCGCGAAGCCGATCGTGGAGATGACCGGCAATGAGTCGGGCCGGCGGGCACGGGTTGTCGTCCTCGATCGCGAGGGCACGATCATCTGGTTTGATGACCAGGGGTATTCTGCGCGCAAGGCTCTGGAGGTCTTTGAGCTGATCGAGTCGATGAGCTAGCGGGTGGGCCGAGGCGTCCGAGAACATGGGGATGCGACTCAGAACCGAGGCGAACGCCTAGGGCCGATGCCCACAATCCGCTAGACTTCCCGCCACCTATGTCCGCCGACCCAGCCCACGTCACCATGTTGCTCCAGCAGGCCAGCGACCGCCCCGAAGCCGCGAGGGAGTTGTTGCCGTTGGTGTATGAGCAGCTGCGAGCTGCGGCTCAGGTGCACATGAATGCTGAGCGTCCGGGCCACACACTCCAGGCGACGGCTCTCGTGCACGAGGCCTTCGCCAAGATGGTGGATTCCGAGGGCGAGCTGCCTTGGGAGAATCGGCGGCATTTCTTTGCCGCCGCGGGCGATGCGATGCGCCGGATTCTCATCGACCACGCCCGGGGGAAAAACCGCGTCAAGCGCGGCGGGGGGCGGGCTCGGAGCGATCTGGCGAACATCGAGGATTTTTTGGAGGCGGATTCTTCAGAAATCTTGAGGTTCGACGAGGTGTTTCGTCGCCTGGAGGATGAGTCGCCGGAGTATGCGGCGGTGGTCCGGCTTCGGTTCTACGCGGGGCTGACGGTTGAGCAGGCCGCGAGTGCTCTGGGCGTCTCGACGAGCACGGTGGACCGGCGGTGGTCGCTGGCTCGGGCGTGGATGTTCCGGGAGCTGGGGCAACTCGACGTCCGCTAGGGGCCGCGAAGCAGAGAGCCACGGGGTCGGCTAAGCGGGCGGTTGGCCCGGCGTCCATGAGTCTGTGTTTATTGATCACGCCGCGAGCGGTTCGCGGTGGAGTGTTGGTGCGGCGATGCCGCGAACTGTATGGCGCCCGTGTTGCGCGTCGATACTGAGGAGTTGAACAAATGAGAATGCGAAGCATGACTGTTCCGTTTCTAGCCTTTGCCAGCGGTGCATTGTTCGCAAATGCGACCCTGGCGGACGAGATTCGCTATACAGCAACAGGGCCAATAAGGAGCATTTATACCAATCCATCCGGACCGCTCCGTGATGCTCAAATTGGTGAGACCCTCAGCCTGGAGTTTGTCGTTGATCCATCGGCCGTACCGTCATTTGTCGATGGCGATGTACGACAGATATGGAGAAACCCCGGTGTGGTTCTGAGCGGCCAAATGACATTACATCGGTTCAATGGGGTCTCCGACTCGCTCCAACTCGATATTGGCCAAGCCCAAGTCGACGTTCAAGATAATCGGCCCGTCGTCTCTAGGGTATGGGATGAGTTCGACATTCTTACACTCAGCGGTGAGCATACTGCGAGGTTTAAAGTTAGTGATCAGAGTCAATCTGCACCGAGTTTCTCGGACATGTTGTCTTCGTTGGACATGCCCACGAGCCTGGTTTTGCCTCCGTTTAGCGGAGGCGTCATCAGAAATATCCATCTCTTCGACAGTGTTGGGCGAATCTACTATGAAGCCGACCTAGAGACATTTACGATCGAAGTCCTCAATGGCGACTCCGACAACGACGGCCTGACCGACGATGAGGAGATCGCGCTACAGGGCACGTTCGGCGACCCCAACTGCCCGGATCCCTTCATCGCCGACTTCGATGGCGACGGCCTGAACGACGGTCAGGAAATCGGCGTCGGCGGCGAGCCCGGCACCGGCACCGACCCCTGCGTCGCCGACACCGACGGCGATGGCTTGACCGACGGCGAGGAGATCGACCTCCAGGAGTTCGGATGCCCCAACCCGCTCGCCGCGGACACCGATAACGACGGAATCGACGACGGCATCGAGGTCGACCTCGGGCTTGATCACTGCGACGACGCGGACTTCGATGGCGACGGGCTCATGGATAGCCAGGAGATCCTCGACTACGAAACCGATCCGACGAACCCCGACTCGGATGGCGACGGCGTCTGGGACGGCACCGAGGTCGACAGCGGCTGCATGGACCCAAACGACGCGGACTCCGACGACGACGGGCTCAGCGATGGCGATGAGGTCAACGGCACCACCCTGGGCGTCATGACCAACCCGTGCGCCGCTGACACCGATGGCGACGGCATCGACGACCTCAACGACCCCACGCCGGATGTCCCCGGCACCTCCAGCGGCTTCATCGAGGACTGGCTGCGCGGCACCGGCACGATCTCGGCCGGGTTCGACCTGGGCAGCATCGACGCCCCGAACGACAACGCCGCCACGGGGCGTCGCAACGCCATCGCCAACAAACTGGCCAAGGCCGCGAATCTCACCGCCGATGGCGACTACCAGGGCGCCATCGACGAGCTGGCATCGCTGCTCGAGAAGCTCGACGGCGAGCCGCGACCGGCCGACTGGATGAAGCCCGGCGAGGACCGCGACAACCTCGTGCTGGACATCAACCTGGCCATCGACTGGCTGCTGATCGAGATGCAGTAAGCCTGCTTGCAGTCTCCTTGGGTGTCCGGGCGAGAGCCCGGACGCCCGATTTGCGTAGCGCTCGGCGCGGTCTCTGCTAGGCTGTGCCCCGGGCGGATGACTGACCTGAGCCCAGCGGAGCGTGGTGAGCGAGTATGAGCCTCGAACGGGTGGATGAGATCTTCGCGAGAGCCTCGGGCCTGGAAGGGCCGGAACGCGAGCGGTATCTCGAGGAGGCCTGCGCCGGGGACAGCGAGCTGCGCATCGAGGTGCAGACGCTCCTGGACGCTCACGACGCCCAGGGCGGGTTTCTCGCCGAGCCCTCGCGCATGAGCGCGATCGCGACGGTCACCAGTGGGCCCGTTGAACAGCGCGGCCAGATGGTCGGCCGCTACAAGTTGCTCCAGCAGATCGGCCAGGGCGGTTTCGGCACGGTCTGGATGGCCGATCAGCGCGAGCCGGTCAAACGCCGCGTGGCTTTGAAAATCATCAAGCTCGGCATGGACACCGAGCAGGTGATCGCGCGATTCGAAGCCGAGCGCCAGGCGCTGGCGATGCTCGATCATCCGAATATCGCCAAGGTGCTCGACGCGGGGAGCACCGAGACCGGGCGCCCCTACTTCGTGATGGAGTACATCCGGGGCGATCCGATCCTGGAATACTGCGATCGCGAGACGCTCGACACCAAGGGGCGTTTGGAACTCTTCGTGCTGGTGTGCAACGCGATTCAGCATGCGCACCAGAAGGGGATCATCCACCGCGATATCAAGCCGGGCAATGTGCTCGTGACAATGCACGATGGCGAGCCGGTGCCCAAGGTCATCGACTTTGGCATCGCCAAGGCGACGTCCAGCGAGTTGACCGCCAAGACGCTCTTTACCGAGCATCGCCAGATGATCGGCACGCCCGCGTACATGAGCCCCGAGCAGGCGGAGATGAGCGGGCTGGATATCGACACGCGCACGGACGTGTACTCGTTGGGCGTGCTGCTCTATGAACTGTTGACCGGCTCGACACCGTTCGAGAACGAAGAGCTGATGAGCAAGGGCTTCGTGGAGATGATGCGGATCATCCGAGATATTGACCCGCCCAAGCCGAGCACGCGACTGAGCGAATCGGTGGACACGATCGCGTCGGTCGCGGCCAAGCGACACGCCGAGCCCAAGAAGCTCAGCACGATCGTCCGCGGCGAGCTGGACTGGATCGTGATGAAGGCGCTGGAGAAGAACCGCAATCGGCGGTACGAATCGGCGAGTCGGTTCGCCGACGACATCCGCCAGTTTCTCGCGGGTGAGTCGGTGGATGCCGCGCCGCCGAGCAAGATCTACCGCCTGCGAAAGATTGTTCGGCGGAACACGGCCGCGGTGGTTGGCGGGACATTGGTTGCGTTGGCGCTCATGGCGGGGCTCATCGCGTTCGCATGGCAAGCGAGCATCGCAGAAGACGAGAGAGCGAGGGCGCTGGTTGATCGCAATGCGGCGGTCGAAGCTCAGGAACTGGCCGACCAGCGCGCCGCTGATCTCGAGGTTGTTGCGAACTTCCAGGAAGACATGCTCAAACGCGTCCGGGTGTGGAACGCCGGCGATCAACTGGCCCAAGACATGATGGAGCGATACCAGGAAACGCTCGAGCAGCTCGGGATTCCAG
>JAJDDL010000244.1 GCA_029260335.1 Phycisphaerales bacterium
CGGGCAAGAGCACGCAGATGGCCCGCTTCATTGCCCTTGCAGAGCAAGCCGGGGTCACGGTCTGCGAAGTCAGAGAGCCCGGCGGCACACACGCGGGCGAACAGATCCGCGAGTGCCTGCTCGGCCACTCCGACGAAGACATGAGCGTCATGTGCGAGATGCTGCTCTACATGGCCAGCCGAGCGCAACTCGTCGAGCAGCGCGTGGCACCCGCGCTCGCACGGGGCGAGCTCGTCGTCGCCGACCGATTCGTCGCTTCGACCCTCGCCTACCAAGGGACCGCCGGCGGGATCGCCCGAGACGACATCCTCGCCGTCGCGCAGATTGTGTGCCGAGAGACCGCGCCCGATCTGACCATTGTCTTCGACGTCGATGAGTCGACCGCAAGCAAACGATTGAGCCCATTGCTCGATCGCATGGAAGCCAAGGGCAGGGCGTTTCACGCGCGCGTGCGCGAGGGCTACCTGCGCCAAGCAGCAGAAGACCCCGAGCACGTGGCCATCGTCGACGGCACGCGCTCACCCGACGAGGTCTTCCAGAGCTTGCTCGACCTGCTCCAAGGACGGCTGGCATGATCCCTTGGCCGGCCTGGATCGCGATCGCGCTGGCCTGCGGCTCCATCCCCTTCGGGCTCCTCATCGCCCAAGCCAAGGGCGTCGATATCCGAAGCCAAGGCTCGGGCAACATCGGCGCAACCAACGTCGGGCGCGTCCTGGGCTTGAAGCTCGGCTTGGTCTGCTTCTTCCTCGACATGGCCAAAGGGCTCGTGCCGACGCTCGCGTATGGATTGAGCGAGGGCTTGCTCACCAAGTCCGATCTCCAAACCAATCAGGCCTGGCTCTGGATGGGAGTCTGGATCGCGCCCATCCTCGGACACATGTTCAGCCCCTTCATCCGCTTCAAGGGCGGCAAGGGCGTTGCGACCGCGCTGGGGTCCATGCTCGGCGTTTATCCGTACCTCACGTTTCCCGCGCTGCTCGCCTTTCTTGTCTGGGTGCTGCTGGTCTGGAAATGGCGGATGGTGGGGGTGGCCTCGTGTGCCGCGGCCATCGTGATTCCCGGTGCCGTCCTCGCGGGCCTCGGCAACACGGGCTCTATTGCTCGCGCTGTACCGTTCCTCATCGTCACCGCCTCCCTGGGTGCCCTGGTGATCTTCAAGCATCGCAAGAACCTCGCGCGGACTCTCGCCGGCACCGAGCCTCGCTTCGGCGAGCCCATAAGCCCCAATGCGTCCGAGAGTTCGCCCGACGGTCAATAACGAGCGACCGAAGGCCGATAGCGGTGTCAATTCGGATACGAGTTGCTTGGTATTGCGGAGACGCTCACGCCAATCGGCAGTCCTTGCGCACCTGGACCTCTCTTGGGCTGAGATAACGCCGAATTAGCGAGAAGTCGGCGATCAATGACCGACGGAAAGGACATGATGCCCATGCTAAGGCTCGTGCACGACATTCCTGAGGAGACCGACTCGATTCCGTTTCCGGTCCATCGCGTTGCGCCCCGCGGGCGACTCGTTGGCCCGGACGAATGCGAGAAGGCTCAGGACACCCTGGAACTCGCCCAGAACCAGCTCGATGAGCTGCGCGAGTTGATGAACTTCGATTTCGTCAGTGAGGACGACGGCCCCCGCGCCGCTTAGTCCCGTCCTGGATCGACCACCTGCGCGACCAAGAGCGTCACGTCGTCGGTCCGATCACGCAGCCCCGCGAACTGGCGGAGCTCCCAAAAGACTCGCTCAACAACGCCCGCGCCCGTTGGCCGGGCGTTGTTCATTCCCGCCTGCACGCCCGCGATCAGCCGGTCGATCCCGAACCGCTCGCTCGAGAATGACATCACATCCACGAGCCCATCGGTGAAGGCGACGAGCACATCGCCCACGCCCAGCCGCGTTCGCGACTGCTCATACCCCGCCTCCGGTTCGATCCCCAACAGCATTCCGCCGGGCTCCAGCCGCTCGACAGTCCCATCGGCACGCATCAACAACGGCGGGTCATGCCCGGCGTTGCAGTAATCCATGTCCAGGGTCTGTGGGTCGATCCGCGCGGTAAAGAGCGTGCAGAACTCGCTCTGGAGCGTGTCCCGACACATCGCCCTGTTCACCAGCGACACCACCTCGCACAAGGGACGGTCATCATCGCTCACCGCGCGGAGCGTTGAACGAACACTGGCCATCATGAGAGCCGCGGCGACTCCGTGCCCCACGACATCGCCGACCGCCATCGAGACCTGCGTGCCCGTTTGGAACACGTCATAGAAATCGCCCGCGAGCCGATCCGAGGGTTGATATCTCGCGGCGAGGTCGAGCCTTGCCACCTCCGGCAGCGAAGTGGGCAGCATCCGACGCTGCACGTCCTCGGCCAGCTGCAACTGACGCTGCACGACGGCCTCGGCTTCCTGCACCCGCAGCAAGTTCGCCTGCTCGATCGCGATCGCCGATTGCTCGGCGACCGACCGCAACAACGCCTTGTCCGAGCGCGTGAACTGACGCCTGGTCTTGGAGTACAGGCGATAGACACCGATCGGCCGGCCCGCAAAGGCGAGTCCCGCCGAGATGAAGCTCACCAATCCCTCCTCTCCCAGCCGTGCGGGATCGAGCACCCGAGGATCGTGGGCGAGATCTTCGATCGCGACCACCTCGCCCGCGATCGCCAGGCGATCAAACTCGCGATCTTCAGAGAGCGGCGTCGGATTGGCGAGCCACGCGTCGCTCAGCCCGCGCGAGGCCTTGGTCTTGATCGAGCCTTCGTCGCCCCCGATCGCAGCCGACGTCTGTTCGCTGAAGAGCAGGACATTGCCCGCGTCCAGTCCCATCGCCCGGATCACCAAGCCGAGCGCGGTGTCAAGTACCTCGTCAGGGTCCGCTGCGCGGATGAGCAGCGCGCTGAGGCGATACATCAGCTCGACCTCGCGCAGGCGATGGCGGAGGTCCAGCTCAACCGTGCAGAACTCGCCTGCGACCTTCGCAAGCCGGGTCAGGATGCTCTGGGCTGCCGGCGGCGGATCGGCGCAATGGGCCACGAGCGAGCCGATCTCCCGCTCGCCTGCGGTGATCGGGATCTGCCAGGAGTTGTCCGGCGGCACCGGCTGCGCGTCCTGGATCTCCCAGCTGATGTGCCCGTCTCGCACGAACGCGATCACACGGCCGCGCTCGTCGCGCAGCTCGATCAACTCATCGAAGAGATTGCCCAACTCTTGCGCGAGCGCTGCAAGCGAGCCATCGGTCAGGAACTCGACGATCGAGTCCCCGAGATGCGACGAGATTCCATGCTCTGCGGTCGGCTTGCTCTGGCTCATCGACCCGGATCACCCGCCTCCGGTGTCATCGGCGCGAGCCAAACCCCTCGCAAGAGGTTGCCGAGCCGGCGGTCACTTGTGGAAGCATTGACCTCGAACAAATCCAGCCCTTCGCGCGTGAGCGATCTGTCGCCCGTCTGTGCACCGAGATACGCCAGGAGCAATGCGCTCTCTTGTTTCAGAGCACTCGCGCCTTGCTTGTTCGTATTATTGCGCAGCACACGCACGATGTCGCTTATCCGCTTGGTCTCAGGCAAGAGCGCGGGGCCATAGCGAACGCCCGTGATCTCGGGGTTCGATCCCACGAGCGAGCGCAGGTTCATCGATGCCGAGACATACATCCCTGCCCCGAGCTGGGCGTGCACCCGGCCGACCTGCGCGGAAACATCATTGCTTCGGATCGATAGAGCGCGAGTGAATCGTTCCTCGGCGTCGAAGTACTGCCCCGCCGTGAGCAGATCCTGGGCTTGACGCACATGATTGGCGTAGGGATCAAACCCCTCGCCAGTGCCGACGATGAGATTGTCCGCAAGTCCGCCCGCGCTGCGGATCAGCTCCAGGGCTTCATTGGAGATTCCCGAATCCTGTGCACCGTCCCCGTCGGTATCGGCAGCGCCCGCAAAGAGGTCCGCGGCAACCTGTGCGCGAATCTCATCCAGCTTCTGCTGCCAAGCCGGTTTCTGCGGTTCGGTCTGCAATGGATCGGGAATGGTGTTCGCGCGGAGCCTCTCGAGCACATCGTCGTACGCCGTCCGTGTGGGGGTGACGGGCTTGGCCGTGCTCAGTGGGTCGATTCTGTTGGGTGTACCGGGCGTGAGAAGCGATCCATCGGTCCCGGCCATCCACGCGGGAGTTTCCAGTTCCTGGATGCGGACGCCTTCCAAGGGCGACGCGGTCACGCCGAAACGATTGCCCAACTCGCTCTGGCCCGCGGCGAGCAAGGTCGTGGTGCTCGCACGCGAAACCGTATAGGCTGAGGTCGAGCGGAGCGAGCCCATGAGCGTGCCCCCTGGCGCGCGCATCGCCTCAATCTGGGACTCGATCGGATCGGGACGCAAAAGGTCCGAATCGCGCAACCCCGTCAGTCTGTCTTGTTGGTCGTCGAGGCGCGGTGTGCCAAACCGCTGGACGGTGGGCGAGCCAAGCAAGCCTGATGGAGCCTTTGCATCGGTGGTGAGCGCGAACTGCCATTGCATCGCCTCGGTGCCACGAATGCCGTAACCGCTGAGCCCGCTGTAGAGCGAGTCTCGCCTAAATGCAAACAGGTCGTTCGCGCCAAGCTCGCCTCGGAACTCTCCGGGTGCGAGATAGCCCGCATCGCCTCGAAAGCTGAGGCCGCCTGGTGCGTTGCCCGTGACGACCGCGTTGCGCAAGCGAATACGCTCGAGCAGGGCGTTGCTTGCGTTTGTGCGCGTCTTGAACTTGGTCACCGAGATGTCGTTGTTCTCAAGGCCCCGACCATCGCCGAGCGTGTTCTGGGCCTGGGCCGATACACAAAGCACGGTCCCCGCGATGACTCCAATCAACCTCGCACCATGCATGGCAGCCTCCTCTTCAGCGCATCATATCGGGGCGAGCGGTTCGCTCGTCCCGAGAAGTACGTTGTGCAGAGGCGGTTGGTGCGTTATCAGCCGTCGTTCAGCGTCAGACCCGAGGCGATGCTGTAGTCCTCGCACAACTCACGATTCTGGGCAACCAAGAAGTAGTTCAGCCCGTCGATCGTCCAGCCGTAGACTAGCCGGTTGCCCGCAATGTTATCGGACTTCATCTCGTAGCTCTTGCCGTCTTCGAACAACTCGTCCGACTCGCTGGCCACCTGCTGGATAAACAAGCTCACCGTCTCACCAGGCTGTTCAACCACGTCGAATCGCAGATGCACGCTCTCACCCTTGCCGGGGACCTGACACCGGCCACCGTCCCGGAAGGCTAGACCGCCGATCGCAAGATCTGCTGGCGAGATGCTCTTGCCGATGATCTCCTGAAGGATTGCGGGCGCTGATTCCAACTCGTTGATGCCGAACTTCGCGGCTCGCGAGGGGTCGATGATGCAGCGATTGTGCTCATCGCCCACAAACGTTGCAATCTCAGACATATGAGCTTGGGCGACCGAGCCGGACCCAATATTGAGCACTTGGAAGAGGAAGACGCCGCCGACGAGCAGCAAAACCGCCGCTGCGACGCTCTGAACCATGGGGGTCAACCGATTCCAGAAGTTTGGATTGCGGGTTTCGGCGGCTCGGGCTTCGATGCGTTCGGCGATGAGTTCTTGCTCGGCTTCGGATTCCAGTCGCGCAACGACCCGATCACGGAGTCCAGCTGGCGTCGAAGATGGTCCCATAACCCGGCCACAGGCCTGGCGGAGCTGACTCTCGAACGCGATTCTGGCTTCATCCTGGGGATGCTCGCGCAGGTGGGCGTCCAGACGGGCCTGTTGGTCCACGTCGAGTTCACCGTCCGCTGCGGCCCGAAGGAGGGCAGAGACACTTAGCTGGTCGTTCACGTCACCCATGGTCTACTCCGCGACAGCCCCCATCGCGATCTGAAAAACACCCCGAGGCCTCATTTCATTCCCTCTGTGCCTTGATCGTCATCATTTCTTCCAAGACCAAGGTCCTGAACCAACTCGCCGTCACTCATCAGGCCGTCTGCGAGGATCTTGCGGGCCCGGTGGAGCCGACTCATAACCGTCCCAATCGGTACATCCAGGATCTCGGCGATCTCGCGATATTTCAGGCCTTCGACGCCCCACAACAGCAGCACCTCGCGAAACTCAACTTTGAGTTCTTCGACCGCCGCCTTCAGCCTGCCATCCACGTGCTCCCAGTCGAAGCTCGCCTGGTTCCAAGCCGGCGGCGGCTCATCGGGCAAGGGTGCATCGTCGGCTTCGGAGAAGAACTCTCCGACCGCTTGCGGGCGGCGTTTGTCCTTCTTTACCTTGGTAAAAAAGACGTTGTGGGTGATCGTGAAGAGCCAGGATCGCATTCCGCCGCTGCCGTCGGCCGAGCGATCCTCGAAGGAGGCGACGGCCTTGGGGCGCAGCGCCCTGGCGTACACATCTTGCACCACGTCCTCAGCCTGCTCGGGGTTGCGGGTCAGGTGCAGAGCCATGCGATAGACCGCATCGAGATGTTCGAGCGCAAGTCGCTCGAACTCTTGGCGATCCATGTGCGTTCCCTCCGAACAGAGGCCCGTCCAAACGAATGAGCCGGTGTCCCCCCGGCATGGGGGGAAAGGGTAGGGCGCTGGGCCCTAAAGCGAAGAGGGCGACCCGATTCTGCTCCGCTCTACAATCGGCCCATGTATTACGTCACCACGCCCATCTACTACGTCAACGACCGCCCCCACATCGGGCACTGCTACACCACACTGCTCGCCGATGTCGCGGCGAGGTACGCACGCCTGATCGAGGGCCCCGGGGGTTCCGAGCGGGTCTTCTTCCTCACTGGCACCGATGAGCACGCCGAGAAGGTCGTCAGCTCGGCCCGCGAGCGGGAGATGTCGCCCCAGGCCTGGGCGGACTTCAACGCGGGCGAGTTCCGCAAGGCGTTCGAGGCCATGGGCTTCAGCAACGACGACTTCGTCCGCACGAGCGAGGATCGCCACAAGGAGAAGGCCTCGGCGTACATCCAGAAGCTGGTGGATTCGGGCGACATCGAGTTGGGCGACTACGAGGGCTGGTACGACCCCTCCCAAGAGGAGTACATCACCGAGACGGTCGCCAAGGAGCACGAGTTCAAGAGCCCGGTGACGGGCAAGCCTTTGGAGAAGCGGGTCGAGCAGAACTACTTCTTTCGCTTGGACCGATATGAGGATTGGCTACGCGAGCGGATCGAGAACGACACGATCCGTGTGCTGCCCGGTGCGCGCAAGAACGAGGTGCTCGGCAGGATCCGCCAGGGACTGCAGAAAGTCCCGGTGTCGCGCAAGGTCAAGGAAGGGGATGCGGACTGGGGGATCCTGATGCCGGGCGATCCCGAGCATCGGGTGTATGTGTGGATCGAGGCCCTGAGCAACTATCTGACGACGGTGGATACCGAAGATCGGCGGCAGTTCTGGCCGCCGATGGATGACGGCGAGCCGACCTCGATCGTGCACATGATGGCCAAGGACATCCTGTGGTTTCACGCGGTGATCTGGCCTTGCATGCTCCACGCGCTGGGCGAGCGTCCGCCGAATGTCGTGTATGCGCACGGCTATTGGATCCGCGAAGGTCGCAAGATGAGCAAGTCGCTCGGCAACTTCATTGAGATCGAGTTGCTCGAGGCGTACGTGGACAAGTACTCGCTCGATGGCATGCGTTGGTACCTGGCGACCCAGGGGCCGATGGGCGCCAACGACGCCGACTTTGCGCACAAGCACTTCATTGAAACCTACAACGCCGACCTGGCCAACGGCATCGGCAACTCCACCAGCCGAGTCGGCAACATGGTCGACAAGTACCTGGGCGGCAAGCTCGAACGCACGTGCAATGGCGAGTTTGGTTTGCCCGGCGGAAAGGCGCTTGGGATTGCGCTCGCGGCACGAGAAGCCGCGGGTACGGCGGTCGCGGATCCGGACCGGAGCTTCAACTTCCCGGCGATAACCGCCGAGGCTGTCGAGAAGGCGTGCGCAGCGTTCGACGCGGTCGCACTCGATGAGGCGCT
>JAJDDL010000245.1 GCA_029260335.1 Phycisphaerales bacterium
CAACTGGATCGCCGCCAAACTCCTCATCAACGCAGCGAGAGCAGCCGTAAGACGGGCGGGTTGATGCAATTGCCTCGCGAGCGAGGGAGGAATGTCTCCGCCGCAGGCACTTTCCATCGCTCGCGCTTCGGGCTCGTAAGACGGATTCGCGGACGCGCTAGGAAGCTACGGGCTCGCGAACAAAGCCGCGCAGAAGCCCCATGGTCATCTCCACCGAGCCGATGCCGAGCATCAATCCAACGACGACCGCCGTGCCTTGCGGCGTCCTCCCGTCCAGCACGCCCGAGGCGACAAGCACGACCAGGAACATGGCTTGCGTGCAAGAGACGCCGAGGGCATGGCTTTCGAGCCAGACGCTCATCGCCCGCGCCTGCTGACGAGCGGTACCAAAGAGCTTGAGCGCGAGCGTTGCTCCGAGCAAGTGGCCCATTCCCGCCAAGGCCAAAGCGAGCAACACGAACGTCCAGGTTCGCCAGGAGTCCATGACGAGCCTGGGATCGACCTCGCTCACCAGATACGCCGTCAGCGGTGCACAGAGCAACCAAAGCACGGCGGCTCGAGCCAATCGCCTGCGCGTTCGGGTTGATCTCAATCGCCCGCGCAACAGCCCGCCGAAGAAGATCCCGGCGACCGGCGCCATGATGAACACGCGGGCGTCATCTTCGATCATCAGGATGAGCACCAGCATGCTCGCGACGAACGCGAAGACGTTGATCGCGTTGGCCGCGATCCGCCGACCTTCAAAGCCCACCCAACGCAGGGGCATGTGGGTGAACGCAGAGCCCGCGGCGGTCGCGGCTCCGATCATGACCGCGCTGGACCGATCGAGTTCGAGAATCCAGGAGACAAGCACGGCAGTTCCAAGGGTTGTGACAAGGGCCACGAGCAAACCTGCGCCCATCGCGGGGGGAACCTCGCGCAGATCGTTGAGCCTCGGCTTGCGCCTTCGAGCGAAGATCGAGCCCAGAAAGAAGGCGAGCCCAACCAAAGCCGCCGCGAGCAGGCGTGTCGGCTCCCGATGCCGAATGATCGCAATGTCACGGGCCACCACAAAGGGCTCGCGTTCCAAGGCTTGGGCCTTTTTGCGTTCTTCGATCGCGACCGGGCTTACCCCGGCCTGGCTCATGGCGACCAACTCCCGCTCATGATCGCGATCCACGGCGGCCAGCTTTGTCCGTTCGGCCTCGGCCCCCACATGGAGCGAGTCAAAGAGACTCGACTTGATCGAGCCCAAAACAAGCGGCCCGGCGAGCACCCCACAGAGGATCCCCCCAAGGATCGCGGCCCCCGGGGCCCTGCCGGGAAACCCCGAAGCTCGAAGAAGCAGCGCAAACGCTGGAGTAATTAGCAGCAGAATGCCGAATCGGATTGTTGCTGCGTGCAGTGGGTCCATGGCCCGACTCTAGCGTGAACCAGGAGCCCTGCGGGTGAAACAGATCGAGACCAAATCCAAGGCCTCCCTCACACCGACGAAGCCCGTTCGGGTCGATTCCCCACGTACCCATGCCCGGCTGACACTCCGTATGTGGCAGGAGAGAGATCGGGAGGCGTTTCTCGCCCTCGTCGGCCGAAGCAGGGCCCACCTCGATCGCTGGGCTCCGATGCACAATCCGGGCGAGACCGATGAGCAGCTCTTTGACCGCCAACTCCGACTGGCCATGGAAGGCGATGCGACCGGAAGCGCGGCTCGCCGGCTGACGGTCCTCGACAATGGCTCGATCGTCGGCGGGTTCAATCTCAACCAGATCTGCCGTGGCCTGACATTCGAGGCCGACGCCAACTGGTGGGTCGATGCGGCCCACTGCCGGCGCGGTTTCGGCTCTCAGGGCGTGAACCTGATGCTCGGATATGGACTAGGCGATCTGCCCGAGGGCTTAGGGCTGCACCGAATTACCTGCGGCATCGTCGCGGGCAATACCCCCTCAGAACGCATCGCCGTTTCCCAGGGCTTTGTGAAGCAAGTCGGTGTGACAAGCCACCTGCAGGTTGGGGGCCGGTGGATTCGTCACGACGTGTATGTCGCGAGTCCGGACTCATTCGCCAACCGCTCAGCCGCCTGAGCCCCCGGCGTCATCTCCACCAGCTTCGCCAGTTTCCGAGCCGTCGTCAGTTGACCGGACCATGCCCGCGAGCGGCTCTACCTGTCCGTCGGCTCCGACACGCAACTGGCCGGTCTGCAATAAGTAGTCGAGGATCGCACTGCGCAGGTCGGAGATCGCGTCATCGCGGCCGTTTCTTGCGTCGAGCAAATCGTTCGTGGTATCAAGAAACTCCTGGGCGGTGACGCCCGCGGGGTCGATCTCTTGCTCTTCCAACCGCTTCTCGGCGATCTGAACCTGCCGCTCGGCGAGTTGCAATCGAAACTTTGCGAGCTCGATCGCACGCAGCGCCGATCGCGCATCGATGATGATGTTGTCCCGGAACTGCTCGTAGTTGCGGACCGCCCGCTCCATCGTGATCATGCTCCGGCGCAGAGCAAGAGCCTCGGCCTGGCGATCGAGCGGCAGGCTCAGCGTTGCGCCCACGGAGAAGTCGATGTCGCCATCGTCGAAGTTCAACCCGCCGACATCGAGATCGCCATCGGTTGGGATCGTGACGCTTCCGTCTAGATCCAGATCCGGCAGCAGCCGGTTGCGGGCGTTGAGCACGCTCCGGCGGGAGTCATCGAGGCGGTCACGCTGATTCTGTAAGTCCAGGCGATAGGAGAGCGCACGCAGCGCCGCTTCGTCCTGTTCAATGTGCGGCTCGGGCAGATCCAACTCGAGCGGGAGAATATCGATAGCCGTCCTTGGATCGAGCCCCAACTGCACGAGGAATCGCTCGATCTGCAACACGTATCCCTGGTTGATGCTTGCAAGCCTCGACTCGGCGCTGCGCAAACCATTCTCCGAAATCGCTCGGTTAAACGGACGCTCCTCGCCAGCCTCGACCAGCTGCGTTGTACGCTCGAAGTCCTTGACCTGGCTTCGAATCTGCTCGCGTTGACTCTCGATTTGGGCTTGTGTCTGCAACAGCCCAAAGAAGTCATTGGCGATATCCACCACGAACCTTCGGCGGAATCGCTCGAAATCCCGAGCGGCATAGACAAGGTCACGCTCGGCTTGAATCAGATCCTCCTGCGCAACCAAACCCGCACCGCGGAGCAAGGGGATGTTGCCGCTGAGCACGATCCGAGAGCTCTGGGTGTATTCCTCGCTCACCTGGTTGCGCAGGTCCTGAGCCGCTTGCACAACCCATCGCGCCTCGACATCGCCGCCGTAGGGCAACCGCTTGGTGACGCGCAGGGTGTTGATTAGATCGAGTGCCGTGTCGAACGAGCCGTCCTCGCCGTTGCCGCCGAGCGTTGCGGAGGTGTCGTTGAAGAATCGCGGGCTCCACAGGTGTCGTTCTCTGAGCAGTTCGATCGCGCTGAGGATGTAGTCCTCTTCGGCCGAGCGATACTCGCGGCTGTGCCGTTGGGCGATGTCGATAGCCTCTCGCAGGCCGATCTGCAGCCGCTCGGTCTCTTCGACACTCAGCGCTTCGTTGGTGTAGGTCGTGAGCCTCTTGGCAACATCACGATCCGCTGCGGCTTGGTCGAAGGTGATCTCTCCCGCCGAGGGGTTGATCGTGCGGACGTCGGTGTTCGACAGGCTCGCGCGATTGAACTCATCCTCTTCGGGGCCCATCCGAGGGGGCACGAGGTTGCCGCCGAGGATGGACGTGCGTTCTTCGAGCAGGGCCCGCGTCTGGCGATCGATCACCTGCATGCCAGGGGCACATCCACCCAGACCGGAGATCTTCGAAGAGACAAACACCAAGGCCACGAGGGGCTTTCGAACGCGCAGGATGGGCAAAAAGGGGCCTCCAGATCTGGAGCGAAGTCTACCGACCAT
>JAJDDL010000246.1 GCA_029260335.1 Phycisphaerales bacterium
CCTCGGATTAGCGATCGAGTTTTCTTCAAGATAATGAGCGCACGATCGCGGAGTTCGCACAACCTGGAATGCTCTGAAAGCGGTTGCGTCCAGTCGAAAAACTCAATCTTCGGAGTTCAGGCATGATCAGAGGCGGTCTTGTCGGGGCGACCGGGTCCGGATTCATGGGCGCATCGAACCTGGGCTCTGGCGGAGTGGATGGGGTAACAAATATCGGCACCCTCGGAGTCCGCGATGCCGCCGTCCTGACGATCGAAGCCGGGGGCGTAGAGAACCAAGGCACTGTCCTAGTGAACTCCGATCACGCCGAGACCAATGCAACGCTCCGAGTCCGATCAGAGAATGTGGACGTTTCGGGCGAGGGCCAGGTCATCTTGAACGGCCCGCTTCCTCTTCACGCACAGATCGACAGCCCAACCGGTGGTTCGATCAACTTCGGGCCAGGACAGACGTTGAGTGGCAACGGCCAGCTTGTAACACCGATCCGGATGGAGGGTGTCATCGCGCCGGGGTTTGCATCGAGCGACCAGACCGCCACGACCGAGGTCTTCAGGCGCCTGACGCTTACTTCCTCTTCAATGATCCAAATCGACATCGACGGTGTTGGGCAAGGCCAATTCGATAGCCTCCCGGGCAGCGGCCAATGGAGTCTTGCCGGTGAACTCGCCGTTGCAATCGCCGATGACTACGCGGCAGAGGTCGGCGATACGTTCGGGATCATCGAGGCGGACTCTTTGGACGGAGCATTCGATACGCTCAACCTGCCCGACCTGGGAGCCAACCGCGTCATGCGGCTCGTGCTTCGGGCCGATCGAGCGGAACTGGTAGTGACATGCCCTGCGGATCTGACCGGCTCGACTAATCCCAAGTCCGATGAGTTCGGGGTGCCGGATTTCCGGGTCGACGCCGAGGATTTCTTCTTCTTCCTGGACGCCTTCGCGACCGACTCGCTGGACGTATGCGATATCAACGATGATCTGACATGCGACGCCGAGGACTTCTTCGCGTTCCTGGATCAGTTCGCCTTCGGATGTCCCTAGCCGTCGCTCCGAGGCGTGCCTCGTTCATACCATGTCGGCATGAGCATGCTTGAACCGTCCCTCGGCTGGGCACAGGCCGCCGATGACTCCGATCCGCTGAAAGACCTCCGTGAGCGTTTCCACATCCCGCCATCGGCTGCCGGAGATGGCCCGAGCATCTACCTCGTCGGCAACTCCCTCGGCTGCATGCCCAAGGGCGTCGAGGCGGAGATGGCTCGGGAGTTCGACAACTGGAAGACGCTCGGCGTCGAAGCCCACCTCCAGGGCGACAGCCCTTGGTATCCATATCACGAATCACTCCGCGAGCCCGGTGCCCGCTTGGTCGGAGCGTTGCCGCACGAAGTCGTTTTCATGAACTCGCTGACGGTCAACCTGCACCTGATGATGGTCAGCTTCTACCGCCCGACCGCCGAGCGTCACAAGATCGTGATCGAAGAATCGGCGTTTCCCTCCGATCGCTACGCCGTGGCGAGCCAGATCGAGTTCCATGGGTTCGATCCAAAGACGTCTCTCGTGCAACTCAAGCCGCGCGAGGGTGAGCGAGTGCTGCACGACGAGGACATCATCGAGTTCCTCAAAGCCAACGCGAGCGACGTCGCCTTGGTCATGCTCCCGGGCGTGAACTACCTGAGCGGCCAGGTCTTCGACATGCAGGCGATCACCGCCGCGGCTCGCCAAGCCGGATGCGCGGTCGGCTGGGATCTCGCGCACGCGGCGGGCAACATCCCCTTGAAACTCCACGAGTGGGGGCCCGACTTCGCGTGCTGGTGCAGCTACAAGTACCTGAACTCCGGCCCTGGCGCAATCGCCGGGTGCTTCGTGCACGAACGGCACACGCGCGAGGGGTCGGGTTCCAACTTCCCCCGCTTCGCCGGCTGGTGGGGCAACGACCCCAATACACGCTTTGAGATGGGCGAGCAGTTCGTACCCGTCGCCTCAGCCGACGCGTGGCAGCTCTCCAACCCGCCGATCTTCTCGATGACCCCCTTGCGGGTGAGTTTGGAACTGTTCGATCGCGCGACGATGGACGCTCTTCGTGCCAAGGCACTGCGGCTGAGCGAGTACACGCAGGTGTTGCTGGAGGCGCGTCTGGGTGATCGCATCCAGATCATCACGCCGAGTGAGCCCGAGCGGCGGGGCTGTCAGTTGTCGATTCTGGTGCCGGGCCAGTCTCGGCCGATCCACGATGCGTTGGGAAAGATGGGCATCGTGACCGATTTCCGTGCGCCCGATGTGATCCGCACCGCGCCGGTGCCGCTCTACAACACGTTCGCGGATGTCTATGGTTTCGTCGAGGGCCTTGAGCGGGCGCTCAGCGCAGGAGATTGACAAGAAACCATGCCCATTCGTGGACCGAACGAGGTCGTCATCGTCGGCGCCGGCCTCGCCGGGACGTTGCTCGCAACGTTCCTGGGAAGGCGCGGCAGGCGCGTGAGTATCCTGGAGCGACGCCCCGACCCTCGCGCCCAAGGATTCATTGGCGGGCGTTCGATCAACCTGGCGCTCTCGGCTCGGGGGATTGACGCGCTGCGCCGGGTTGGCCTGGCCGACCGGGTGCTGGCCGACGCGATTCCCATGACCGGGCGGATGATCCACACGTCCGCCGGGGCTCTCACCTACCAGGCATATAGCAAGAACCAAGCCGACGCGATCCACTCGGTGTCTCGCGCTCAACTGAATCTGACGCTGCTGGAAGCCGCGGGCGAGATGGACCAGGTCTCGATCCATTTCAACGAGAGGTGTTCGGCGATCAACTTTGATCGGCCGTATGCCACAACCATGAACGAGCAGACCGGCCAGCAGCGCCAATGGCCTTGCGAGTTAGTCGTGGGTGCCGACGGGGCGTTTTCCGCAGTTCGCCAGGCGATGGAGGCTCGTCCGGGATTCAGCTTCTCCCAGAGCTACCTCTCGCACGGCTACAAGGAACTGCATATCCCACCCGCCGAGGCGTGCGGGGTCGACGCCAACCGCTATGACGGGTTCGCGATGGAGCCGCACGCGCTGCACATCTGGCCTCGCGGCGGGGCCATGATGATCGCGCTGCCCAACGCCGACAAGAGCTTTACCTGCACGCTGTTCTGGCCCTACGAGGGCGAGCACAGCTTCGATGAGGCTTCGCGCGTGGGCGTGCGGATGTTCTTCCAGCGCGAATACCGCGATGTGCTCGGGGTCATGCCCACGCTCGTCGACGACTTCGAGCAGAATCCCGTCTCGCACCTGGCGACCATGCGTGCCACCCCCTGGCATCTGAGCGAGCACGTCGTGCTCGTCGGAGACGCGGCTCACGCGGTTGTACCGTTTTACGGCCAGGGCATGAACGCCTCGTTTGAAGACTGCGTTTCGCTCAGCCATTGCCTGGACAAGAACAACACCCAGGCCGATGCGCTTCGGGCTTATGACGCGGATCGCAAGATTCACGCCGACGCGATCGCGGATCTGGCCCTCCAGAACTTCGTGGAGATGCGAGACAAGGTCGGCTCGCCGAGATTCCTGCTCTGGAAACGGACCGAGAAGACCCTGCACAGGTTCGTCGGCGGCTGGTACGTGCCGCTCTACAACCTGATCTCATTCTCGACGGTGCCGTATGAGTTTGCCCGTCGCCGGGCCCGCCGGGCGAACAGCATGGTGGTCGGGATCCCCATCGCCGTCATCGTGATCGCCATCCTGGTCCTGCTCGCGGTCCTCTCTCTAATCCACTGGGCTATCGCGAGCGTGCTCGGCCTTGGGGTTATCGCGCTGATCGCCTGGCTCGTTCATCTGGCAGGCGAGGGGCGTGAAATCCGTCTGCCCTGAATCCCAGAGCAAGGAACTGTGTCGTTGGCCAAGCAAGCCCCCCATGTCCGTGAGTTGCCCGGTCCCCCTGCGGGAGATCCATATTGCGGCAACTGTGGTTATCCCCTTGCCGGGCTCGAGGACGCAAGCAAGTGTCCCGAATGCGGCAGGCCCCTGGTTGAAGTCCTGCTTCGCGGCACCCAGATCGCCTCGTATCGCGCCAAACGCTACTCGAGCGATGCCACGCTCTTCGGTCTCCCGGTAGTCAGCATCGCCTTCGGCCCCCGGCCGGAGTTCGGCGAGGCCCGAGGGGTCGCCAAGGGAATCATCGCCTTCGGGGATGTCGCGATCGGTGGCATCGCCGCCGGCGGCACCTCGATCGGCGTCGTCTCCGCGGGCGGGCTCGCCTTGGGAGGGGTCTCATTTGGCGGCATGAGCGTTGGCCTCATTGCGGCGGCCGGTGGAGGTGCGATCGGAGGCATGGCGATCGGTGGTGGTGCGGTCGGAGGGCTCGCCGTGGGAGGTGGAGCGATCGGGATCGTCGCCAAGGGCGGGGGGGCAGCAGGGATCTACGCCGCCGGAGGGGGCACCGCCGGAAGGCATGTCATCAACGGCCAGCAGCAAGACTCTGAGGCCCAGCAGATGTTCCAGGATCTGAGTTGGTTCTTCGGTCCGACGCTTGGTCCGACCGGCGGAGGCATGAGTTCGACTTCGTCGTTCTTCTTACACCCGATGGCGTCGATTGGCGCGATCGCGGGTGTGCTTTCGATTGCGATTCTGCTCGCCGCACTCCTGGCCAAGCGGCGCGGGTCTGATCCGTTCCCGAGACCGGCGCACGCGCACGGCCCACCGCCGCAACAAGTGCCGGACGATCGCAAGTGATCGAGCGAATCTACGACATCTCGCCCGCGCTCTCGCCCAACACAGCGGTCTTCCCAGGCGACACGCCATTGACGCGCGAGATCTTGCTCGACACTGCCAACGGCGATCCGATTACGCTCTCGACGCTTCATTCAACCGTGCATCTCGGCTCACACGCCGACGCCGCGAGCCACTACGGCAACAACGCCCCGACCATCGATCAGATGCCCTTGGAACACTTCCTTGGGCCATGTCGAGTGGTGGAGGCCCAGGTCAAGGCCGGCGAGTCTGTGACGCCCGCGCGCGTGCAAGTTCCGCCGGGGACCGCGCGGGTGCTCATTCGTACGGGCTCGCAGCCCGACAAGCATGTGTTTCCGCCGGACTTTGTACCGCTCAGTGTCGAGCTCATAGATGCGCTCGCCGAGCAGGGTGTTATCACCGTCGGCGTGGATACGCCGAGCGTGGACGCGTGCGATTCCAAGGAATTGCCGGTGCACGCAAGCTTTCTGCGCAACAAGATTGCGATTATCGAGGGGCTGGTGCTCGATGCGGTGCCGGTGGGCGATTACGAGCTGATCGCGCTGCCGCTGAAGCTTGTCGGGTTCGATGCGAGCCCAGTGCGAGCGATCCTGCGCGGCTAGCGGTGGTGCCGTGGTGTCAGTGAGACTTCGAACGAAGGCCACGCCGATCGCACGAAAGGCACCGGACAAATCGCGTGGCCTTCGCCGCAAGGCCTCCTCAGACCACGGCACCTTTTGCTAGAACTGAAGACTCAGTCCAACTCGCGGATCCGAACATCCCGCCAGCGAACCTCGAGCGGATCGGTCCGCCCGCCGACGCCGTGGACTTGCAAGCCAATGAACCCGCTCGGCGTCATGTCATCGACCAGGACCGCTGCGCGGACACCGTTGAGATACGTTAGCATCTGATCGCCGCGAGCGACCACGCGCAACCGATTCCACTCGCCGGCCTTAAACGCCTTGCGACCAGGTTCATTGTTCGCGAGGTTCGCGAGCCAGCCGCGTCTGCTCTCGTCATAGATCCCGGCGGTCCAGGAGCGAGCCGAGGGGTCGATCTCGACCTGGTAACCGTGTACTCGCCCATTCGCATGCTCGGGGTTGCTGTTGCTTCGAATCTGGACGCCGGAGTTCAGTTGCGCATCGACCTTGAACTCCAACTCGAGCACAAAGTTGTCGTAGTCGCGCTCGGTACAAAGGAATGAGTTCGGCTGGTTCGGTCGGGTCTGGCCGACAATGACGCCGTCGTCATTGCGATACTCGGCCTTGCCTCCGCGCTGTATCCAGCCATCGAGCGAGTTGCCAATGAGCTTGGTGAACCCCGGCGCATCGGGTCCTTCCCAGGCCACCGGGCGGGGTTCGTGCCAGATCCGTCCGTAGCTCACAAGGTTGCCGTGGTCCTGGAGGAGCATCGGCCCGGCTTCGACACCCTCAGAGCGGCCCGAACCCGTTGATGAATCAACCTCGACGTTCTCGTGAACGAGCACGCCGTTGTGCCAGACTGTGAGCATCGCGTTGGAGAGCTTGCGGCCCGAGTCGCTCCAGCGCGGCGCGGTGAAATCGATCAGATAGGTCTGCCATTCCCCCGGGCGAGCCGCGACGGCGGCGTCGGGCGCCTTTTTGCCGTAGATCCCGGCGCAGCGGTTGTGGGCCGGCGCATCGCCCCATGAGTCGAGCACCTGGACCTCATACCGCCCTTGCAAGTACACGCCCGAGTTGCCTCGCGCCTGGCCCCGCACGTTCGGTTCATGCTCAGAGGTCATGAACTCGATGTAATAGCGTCCATCGCTCAACGGCTCGCGCGTGACCAAAGCACCTGAGCGGGGCCTCACGGTCATGCGCCCTCGTTCGATAGTCCAGCTTGCTTCCTGGCCATTGGGGTGCATCCATCGGGAGGCATCCTGACCATCAAACAGCACGATCGCGCCAGGTGGGGGCATAGCAAGCCGTGGGTTGGCAACCGCGCGGAAACCCGGGATGCTCAGATAATCGGTGCCGCGCACTCGGCATGCAAAGCCCCAGCCTCCGTTGCCTTGTGCGACCTTCAACATGAGCGTGTGCCAGCCCTTGTCGAGATTGACCTCGACGACGTCCTCACCAAGCGTGACCCCTCGCATGACGTTGCGTTCGAGAACGGACTCTCCGTCGACGAAGACCTTCACGCCGTCGTCGGAACCGATTTCCAAACGGATCTTCTGGGTGCGTGGGATCCACATCTCGGTCCGGACATAGACGCAATGATTGCCGCCGCCGATCTGCTTGTTGAGATCAAACTCACCGGGGAATGTGGAACTGGTCGTGCGAAGCTCGCGCCAGTTGACGGCACTGTTGCCCGTCTCCGGCGCGTACCGGGTCGGGATGAGTTCATTGGCCGGTGCTCCGCCGTAGGGTCCGGAGACCATCCAACTGGTGATGAAGTCCAAGTCCTGCTCGATGTGGTTCTGGGCAATGTCGCAGTTCTCGGCGAGCGCCGCCGAGCCGGCTTCTCGAACCGAGTCCACCGCCGCGAGCGCCGCCAGCCGATCTTCCTTGTCCAGCCTCGTCGCGATGGTTAACGTTGCGGCTTGGGCATCTCTGCCGAGTCTCGGGCTATCAAACATATCTCTTGCGATCGGAAGCACGCCTGGGTCCGAAACGCGGATCAAGCCCTTCAAGAGGGTGCGTCGGTCTCGATCGGTCTGCACGTGCGGCGCGATTCGGCGGTAATGTGCAGCGGTCTCGCTTGCCTCGCGCAAGGTGATCCGATCGGCGAGGCGAAGCAGCCCGGTGAGCGCGATTGCGCGTTCATCATCCCCCTTCGGCTCGTCGGCGATGGCAAAGAGCGAGTCCAGGGCCCGATCATCGGGCCAGAAATGAACCAGCGCCTCAATCGCGGTCGCTCGGAACTCCGGCTGCCCCAAGGCGGTCTGAAGATGTTGCATCGCCGCGTCGTTGGCCACCATAGCCAGCACCCGGAGCCTGGATCGCTCCACACGAGTTCCGCCGTCGGCGAGCGACTCTGTGACGCGAGTCGTCCAGCCATCGGGATCATCGCTCGCCTTGATGAGCGCGGCGAGCGTTTGCTCGGCGTGGTTTTGCCCCGCCCGCGCTCGCAACAGGTCGGCCACGGGCAAGATGTGTCGGCTTGAGCCAATCGACGCGAGTGAATCCAGCGCCGCTCGCCGAGGCTCGTCGGCGGTGCCTCGGGCCAACGGGAGCAACGCGTCGGCATGGCCATAGGCCAGCCGAGCGCCGAGGGCCCGGGCGATTGTAACCTGGGCCCGCCCCTTAGCGCTCTCGATCGAAGCCGAGAGCGCATCGTCGACACTCGGGTCGCGCATTCGGCTGAGTGCGCCCAGCGCATAGCGATTGTTCAATCCGCGATCCAGGGCCCGAAGGATTGCCCGGGCCGAAGAACCATCGCCCAACTCACCAAGAGCCTGGATCGCTGCATCTGCAACCGTTTCGTCGTTGGTCGTGATCAGAGCTTCGATCGCGGGATTCGCAGTCTGGTCTCCTCGGCGCGCGAGCGCACCAATTGCCGCGACCTTGGTCCCGCTCGACATGTGCTTGAGCTCGTTCGCGAGTGCCCGGGTGAACTGTGGGCCCGGGACCTCTTCGATCAGCCTTGCCGCGAAGCCCCGTTCCAGATTGCTTCCTGTTTGCAACAGCGCGGCGACGCGATCTGCCTCGGTTGCGCCCCCGGCCATGACCAAGCCGCGGGTCGCGGCCATGCGAGCATGGGAATCAATCGCGTTCTCAGCGATGAGTTGATAAAGACGCGACGCACCTGTGGTATCGCCGCTCTCGAGTTGTCGGTGCGCACAGATGAGCGTCGCGTCCAGCGCGGCTGCCGCGAGATTGCGCTCCTGGAGATCCAGACTGTCTGCTTCTTCTTGCAACACGATCGCTTGTTCCAGCGCCGACGCCACATTGTGGTCGGCGATCCGTCCGATGGCCTGGAGCACGGCGGCCCGGAGTTCGGCGTCTTCGGTGCGGCCTGCGCTCGCGATGGCCCGGAAGCTCAACGCATCGCGTTTCTCACCCAGGGCCATGATCGCCGCGATCTTGTTCGGGCCCTCAAGCGCAGACAGAGACTCTCGCAACGCCTCGGCGGCCTGTGGTGCATTGATCCGCGCGAGCGCATACACCCCAAGCTCCGCAACATCCTGATCTGCGAGCGTTGTCTTGAGCGCAGGCACGCTTGACGCGTCGCCGACGATCGCGAGTTGGCGGCAGAAGAATCGCTTGGCTTCAGACGACGCGTCGCCCGAGAGCGCCGCGGCGAGGGCGGCTCGCGCACTTGCGTTCGCTTGCGCGTCGCCGGCTCCATCGCGAATCTTGGCTTCGAGCTTGCGCAGATCCGCCGTCGATTCGCCAAACTCGTACGCAGCCGCCCGTTCCACGAGCGTGCTCAGATCTTGGCCCATCGCCGGCATCGCCAGCAGCACGAGTCCCACAAGACATCTTCTCAGCATCATCTATTCATCCCGCCTTCGGTCAACTTTTCGATCCGTCGTTCTTGCTCACGTGTCTGTACATCTGCGCCTAGCCCGCGATAGCCCCTTTGATGTGTGTCTTAGAGCCTCCAAGGCCCTCGCATCGCACGATCGAGCAGCGCGCTCGCTCCCGCGTCGTTCTTGACCGTCTCGCTGCTCGGGTCCCATTGGATCGCCCGTCCAACGCGCATCGAGATGTTGCCCAGGTGGGCGATGCTGATCGTCCTATGGGCGTGCTCGATCGGAGCGATGGTCTCTTGACGCGTGCGGATGCAATCAAGGAAGTTCTGGTGGTGGTTGTTGGAGACGTATAGGCGATCTTCGTTGGGCGCAAACTCGGTTTCGAGGATCGACTTCGGATTCGCTTCGATCCCGCCGCGAGTCACAAAGATCGAGCCAAGGTCGCCTTCGAACAGCACGCCGTTGCGGTACCGGCTTGTCAGCACCATCTCGACGCCCGAGGCGTACGTGCAGTTGACCTCGTACTGGACCGCCGCGTTCCACAGCCCGTCGGCGGGGAACTCGCCGTGGCCCTCGATGCGCGTGGGCCCGGTTTCCATGGTGCCCATGGCCCATTGGGCGATATCGATGTGGTGGGCGCCCCAGTCGGTGAGCTTGCCGCCTGAATAGTCCAGGATGTGTCGGAACACGTAGTGGGTGCGCTGATCGCAGTAAGGCTCTGCCGGCGCCGGGCCGAGCCAGAGGTCGTAATCGAAGCCTTCCGGTGGATCCTTCGGCGGGTGGTTGCCCGTAGTCTCTCCCGCGGGCAAACCGCACGTGACCTTGCGCAACGGGCCAAGCCTTCCGTTGCGAACGAGCTCGCACGCGAACCGGAACCGAGCGTCCGAACGCTGCT
>JAJDDL010000247.1 GCA_029260335.1 Phycisphaerales bacterium
GTGGGGCTTTGCAGTTCGGGGTAGGCATACATGAGCACGTCTGTGAGATGGACGACCCAGTCGGCGATCTGGCCGCCGCCATAATTGAACCAGCTTCGCCACTGGCGTTGGACCATGTTCGGACGGCAGGGCACTTCCTTCGCGCCGTTGAGCCAGAGGTCGTAGTTGAAGCCTGAGGGTGGCTCGATGGGGTCGCCGAGCGTGCCGTCGCTGAAATAGTGGCCGCCGGCGAGTGCGCCGTTGCCGTAGGCGACGTGGGCTTCGATGACGCGCCCGAGCCCACCGGTCTTCAGGATGTGGACCGCGGCTCGGCGTTCCTTGGACTGGATGCGCTGAGCGCCCACCTGTGTGACGACGTTCGGGCGAGCCCGCACCGCTCGACCCAGGATCTCGAGTTCTTCCAGTTGTTGGACGAGCGGCTTCTGGCCGTACAGGTGCTTGCCACGCGAGAGCGCGAGCGTCATGATCGAGCAGTGCGAGTGATCGGGCGTGGCGACGATCACGGCGTCGAACTTGTCGCCGTGGCGATCGAACGCCTCGCGATAGTCGGTGGCGGTGAAGGCGTCGGGGTGGGCCTCGCTTGCCTTGGCCAGGGCGTTCGCATCGACATCGCACAAGCCGACGATGTCGGCCTCGGGGTGATTGTGGATCTGACTGCGATCGTGTCCGCCGATAGTCCCGATGACCCCGATCGAGAGCACGCGGAGCCTGGTATCGGTCAGGACCGAGCCGAAGGACGGCATGCCGAGCGCGGCGAGGCCGGACGCGGCTGTGGTTGATTGGATGAATCTGCGACGGGTCAGATATTGCGAGTCCATGGCGTTCTCCTAGGCAGTTGCGAGCCAGCATAGCGTAACGCGGGCCCGAGATTCATCTCCCTGGGCAGGACTGCCGGAGATCATGCGACGATAAGATACGCTCGTTGAAAAACCCGGCATTGTCGGGCTGCTTCAGACGCGAACCCAGTCGATTGGTGAAACTCACTATAATCGGCCGATCGCAGAGATGCGGTGGCATCCGGGGCCTTCGCGAGATGGAGAGTTCGCCCTTGGTTCGCGGCTGAACGCCTCGGGCATGAGCAGCTGATTGAATGACGTTACCCTCTTCTGAAGTTGATTGGGCTCGGGCGAAAGCCATATTGGGCGATGTTCTCGACGCACCCTTGGACACTCGAGCCGCCGAGTTAGAACGACAATGCGATGGCGACGAGTTGCTCCGTGCAGCTGTGGGCAAGCTGCTCGCGGCGCTCGATGAAGGAACGGCGTTTCTCGCCGAACCGGTCGCCGAGGAACCCACTCCCGAGCCGCATCCTCCCGGCGAGCGCATCGGCCAATACCAAATCGTCCGCGAGTTGGGCCGAGGCGGTATGGGCACGGTCTTCGAGGCGGTGCAGGATCGGCCCCGCCGGCAGGTTGCGCTCAAGCTGCTTCACGCGTCGATCTCCTCGGACCGGATCACCGAACGGTTTGTGCGTGAGGCCGAGCTGCTCGCGCGGCTGGACCACCCGAACATCGCTCGGGTCTATGAGGCCGGCACGCACCACTATGGGCACCGGGGCACCCCCTATTTTGCGATGGAGTTCATTGAGGACGCGCTGCCGATCACCAAGTACGCCGAGGAGATGTCGCTCAGCGAGCGTGCTCGCGTCGAGCTGTTCTTGCCCGTGTGCGACGCCGTGCATTTCGGGCATCAGCGCGGCATCATCCACCGCGATCTCAAGCCGGGCAACATCCTCGTCGGGGGCGACAAGCGTCCGCGGGTCATCGACTTTGGCGTCGCGCGCACGACCGGGGCCGATCAATCGCTCGCCGCACTGGATACCGCCGCCCACGAGATCATCGGCACGCTTCGCTATATGAGCCCTGAGCAATGCTCGGGCAACGCGAACGAGGTGGATGTGCGTTGCGATGTGTACGCGCTGGGCGTGGTGCTTTATGAAACGCTCGTGGGCCGCCTGCCGTACGAGTTCAAGTCGACCTCGCTTCTGGAGATCCCGCGTGTCATCACCGAAATGCCGCCGAGGCGGCTTGGCCCGCCCCACGACAGTGATCTTGAGACGATCGTGCTCAAGGCGCTCGAGAAGTCGCGCGACCGCCGATACCAATCGGTGAGCGAACTCGCGAGCGATCTGCGTCGGTATCTCGACGGAGAGCCGATCGAGGCCAAGCACGATCGAAAGTGGTACGTGCTCCGTAAGACGTTGCAGCGCTACCGGGCAACGGTGGCCGTCGTCGCGACCTTTTTCGTGCTCGTTGCCGCCGCGGCCATCGCGCTCGGGGTGCTCTATGCCCGGGCAGAACGCGACGCACAGAATCTCCGGCGTGCCGGCTACTTTCAGACGATCGCTCTCGCCGAGAACGCGCTGGAGTCGTCCCGGACCGACGAGCTGCGTCGATTGCTCGAATCGTGCCCTGCCGATCTGCGCGGCTGGGAGTGGCGGTATCTCTCCAACCGCATCGATGAGAGTCTGGTAACGCTGGATGTGTCGCCTTATGTCCGGGCGGCGCTTTCTCCGAACGGCAAGCTGCTGGCCAATGGAACGCGAGATGGAACCGTAGAGATCTGGGATTTGACGCGCCGTGAGAGGGTGGCCGAGCACGCGATCGGTGTGTCATTCGTCGATAGCATGTCCTTCTCTCCCGATGGCCGGCGGATCGCTCTGGGCACGCGTGCGAGCACGCCGTCCTATGTCATCGATACCCACACCGGTGAGATTCTGCTCGAACTCCCGGCGAGCGAGCAGGTTAAGTCGGTGCTCATGCTCCCTGATGGCAATCGCCTGGCGACAGGTTCGGCCAGCGGGGAACTCGTTTTGCGTGATCTTGATTCGGGCGCGGTGGTTGAAGAGTTCACAGATAGTGGGCAGTGGGTTACGGCGCTTGCGCTTTCGCCCGACGGCACAACGCTCGCGTCCGGTCGAAACAATGGGAAGATCGAAACCTGGGATGTCGAGACCGGTGAGCTCGGCTTCGGCATCGACGGGGCGCACGCCGAACGAGTCTCGGGCCTTGTGTTCGCAATAGACAGCTCGCGGCTGTTCTCAGCCGGCTGGGACGCCGCCTTGAAGATGTGGGACGAGGAGGGTCAACAGTTGGACGTCCGAGAGACCCAGGGCGACCTTGTCCGGGGCCTCGCGATGTCACCCGCCGGAGACTTGCTGGCCGCCGCGACGACGACGACAACTGAGCTGCGAGACACGCGCGACGGGACGCTCGTGCGGAGTGTGCTCGGTCAATCCAATGTGTACGGCGTGGCTTTCCCGCCCGAGGCTTCCTCGGGTGACCAGTTGGTGACATGGTCAGATCGAGCGGTGAAGATCTGGGATCTCGACGCCGGGCGAGGCGCCGACATCCTGGGCCGGCATCGCGACATGTCAGACTCGGTCGCGACCTCGCCTGATGGTCAATGGATCGCCTCGGCTGGGCGGCGCGGCTCCATAGTTCTTTGGGACGCAAAGACCGGCACATCCGCCGCGAAATGGGCGGTTGGCGCTGCGCGGGTCTTTCGGCTTGAGTTCAACCCGCAAGCAAGCTTGCTAGCCGGCGCGTGCGATGACGGAGTGGTCCGGGTGTGGTCCATCCCGGATGGAACACTTAAGCGCGAGTTTGCTGCCGGCCAGCGCGTCTTGCACGCGCAGTGGTACAGCGACGACATTGTGCTGGCAGCAAGCCAAGGCGGGAGGCTCTCGGCTTGGTCTGTTCGTGGACGTCAACTCGTTTGGGATCTGGAGACCGAGCAGGGGGGGCTTGATTCGGTCGCGTGCTCGCCGCGCGGCGATCGAGTCGCGACAGGCGGCGACGACGGGACGATCAAGATCTGGAAACTCGATCCGCCGACACTCGTGCGCATCGTGCGTGCGCACGAGGGCTCGGTGTCAGATCTCGCGTGGTCACCCGATGGCACGCTGCTCGCATCGGGTGGGGCGGATCGCGCGGTGCGTTTGTGGGGGGCTGACAATGGGCGCCCGCGCGCGGAGATGGTCGGGCACAACGGGCTGATCAAGGGCGTTGATTTCAGCGCCGATGGCACGCGCGTCGCCACCAGCGCTTGGGAGGGCGAGATCAGGCTCTGGGAGACGGTCGACGGCACCTGCGTGCTTCGTCTGCGCGGCCATGTTGGCGTTGTCATGGACGTTGCATTCACTGCCGACGGACAGCGGCTTATCAGCGCCGGCAACGACGGCACCGTACGCATCTGGGAAGCTCCTTCCTAGTTGGGCCTCGAACGCATGGAGCGGTTAGAACGTGTGTTGTGCCAATCGGATTTGTACGCACTCGTATTTGGCACATTTGCCATGGACGCGTTCACTTCTATTCTGTCTCGCTGTAGGATGAGCCACGTCAGGCGACCGACACAGTGAAAGGCTTTTCGATGATCGATGACCTCTTGAAGGGACTCCTTGCAGTCAAGGGCCAGGGCTGGATAACGATGCTCACCAGCAAGTTCGGATTCGACGCTGAGCAAGCCAGCGCTTTTGTGCCTGCCGCCTTGAGCAAAGTCGGGAGTCTGATTTCAAGCGGCAAACTCGATCTGGCTGGCGGATTCAACGCGGGCAGCATCCTCTCGATGCTGAATGCAGGCGAGATCGGGGAGGCGGCTGGCGTCGACTCGGAGAAGGCCGCCAAAGGGCTCAAGGCTCTGATCCCTGAGGTTCTTTCGTCGGCCGAGGAGAAGGCCGGCGGCGCCGATGGCATTCTTTCGATGCTCACCAAGGACGGCATCGGCGCGTCCCTTGGCAAGATCGGCACGCTCTTTTAGGCTGACGTCTGGTTGTTGGCACTTTCCAGCAGTCTGCTCGAGCCGACTGCTATTCGTACGTCTTACCCCGGTGGCGAAGCCATCCGCCCGCGCGCGATCCGCGCGGGTCGTGATGCGTCCAGTGCACAACGCCGCCCTTCTCGTTCCACTCGTATTCGCCTTTGAACGAGATCTGATCTCCTTCGTGCAAGGGAACCCGATCTGCAAGATCGATGTTGTGCGCGACCAAAATCGTCGTCCCATCGGCAAGCCGGAGAATGAATCGCTGGTGGCGCGATCCGTCTTGGTCGTCGGGTAGCGTTCGATCGACGACGCCCGATCCCTCGACCAGAACATCTGAGAGTTCCTCGGCGAACGCCTTTGCGATCACGGACTGCTCGCCGTCGGATTTGCTTTGACCTTGTGCAGGCGGAGCGGCAGGATCGGAGCCCTGGCCGGTTGGAAGATCAATCAACCCAATTCGATACGCGATCAATGCGACCGCAAGCACGGCCAAGATTGCAAGCGTTCGCTTCACCGACTTGGGTCGCTTCTTTGTGCCCATCTCCGCAAGCATAGCGGCGTAATCCACGCGCATGATGGCAAGACAATCATCGGCTGGTGTGGTTGCACCTGGCAGCGGGCCAGTGCGTATTCCTCGGCATAGCTCAGGATCCGGATTTGATCGAATGGAGAGAACGCAACGCGCGCGGGGTGACGTCTGCTTCGATCTCTTCAATCAGAGCGGGGATGCCGAGGGCCTCGATTCGCTCGGGTTTCCACCGCTTTGCCGCGAGGTCAGCCTCCAACTGGCGAAGCTGCGGGATCTCGGATCTGGCGTGCCCGCCGTAGAGCCGAAGTGTCTTCAGGCATCGTTCGATGCGATTGCCCATGCCCCATCGATCCGGATCGATCAGCGAGATGCACAACGGCAGGCCTTCTTCGATTCGGTGCTGCGCGAGGATCTCCAGGCCGCTGAGTCGGATGCCATCGGCGAACATAATGCCGCTCGGCGCCGGTTCGATCACCGCTTGATGGATAGCGGGCAACAACGGTTCGATCTCTTCATAGGAGAGATTCCGGTATACCGAACCGATGCTGCCACGGGCTCGCCCGTCCTCGTTGCGAAGGCCAGCGGTTATCGCCTTGAAGAGCAGTTCGCGATCTACGCCTTCCAGTGAGCGTCCAAGCATGCCGCCGCGTTGGTTGAAGAGCGCAAAGCACAGGTACCGCTGTTGCATGCCGCGCGGGTCGGCGTCGATATCGTGATCCGCGAGCATCGTGAGCAAGTCGGGCAGGGTGGACATCGCTTTGTTTCCGATGCTCGCCAACGCCTCGGCGGCTTTGATGCGGAGCCAACGTTCTTGTGCTTGAAGTGTCTGTTGCAATGCTGGGATCGCGGGCGCTGCACGGCCCTTGAGCATGATCAGAGCCTGGCATGCACCCAGTCGTGACTCCAGATCCGTCTCGTTGAGCATTGCAATTAACTGCGGTGTTGGATCGCCTTCACGCCGGGCAAGTTCCATCGCAGAACGCTCGCGAAGGA
>JAJDDL010000248.1 GCA_029260335.1 Phycisphaerales bacterium
GGAGCGGGCCGAGGAACTGAGTGATGGCCTCCAGGACGCCGCGGACTCGCTTCGGAATGAGCAGTCGGAGCCAGAGCAGCAGCCTGGGGATGAGGAGCAACAGCCCGGAGGCGAAGAGCAGCAACCTGGCGGCGAAGAACAACAGTCCGGTGGCGAAGAGCAGCAACCTGGTGGTGAGGAACAACAGCCCGGTGGCGAAGAGCAACAACCTGGTGGTGAGGAACAACAGCCTGGCGGCAAGGAGCAGCAACCCGGCGGTGAGGAACAACAGCCCGGCGGCGAGCAGACTCCCGATGGCGAGCAAACTCCCGGCAGCGAGACGCCGCCCGATGGCGAGCAAACTCCCGGCAGCGAGACGCCGCCCGACGGTGAGCAGACTCCCGGCGGCGAGACTCCGCCCAATGGCGGCACACCGCCCGGCGGTGGTGATACACCTCGCGAAGGCGATACTCCAGATGGAGAATCCATTCACCAAGGCCAGCGGCCCACCAAAGACGGGGGCAGTGGCGGGGATCCAAGAAGCACCTTCGATCGACTCCGCGATGCGATCAAGAACGCTGAGAACCTGGAAGATGAAGCCGAACGCTCTCGCGAGCAGGCCAAGGAACTGCGCGACAAGGCCCAGGAACTGCTCGATGACCTGAGCCCCGAGCAGCGCAAGGAACTCGAAGATCTCGCACGCGAGTTGGCTGAACGGCGCCGTCCAACACCGGCGCAAACAACGCCTCAGGAACTCGCGTCACGACAGGCAGAATCGGTCGATGCGCGTCCCACGGAACTCCCACCTGAGGTCCGCGAGCGGGTCGTCGCCGAGTGGTTTGGCAATGAAGATGCACCTCGCGATGCGCGATCCCGTTCGGAAGTGGTGAGCGAGAATCTGCGCGGTGCCGCCGAGGGCGCAAAGCAGGCGGTTGAACAGCAGCGGATCCCACCTCGCTATAGAGACCTGATTCGGCGGGTCTATCGCCGCGTTGAAGAGACTTCGAGTAAAGAGTCGGACGGCTCTCCATGAGCCTCACCTTCGAGGAGCCCGCCTGGCTTTTCTGGCTCGCCCTCGTGCCGGTGCTGGCGTGGTTAGGTCTGCGGTATTTCAGCGCGATGAGCCGCGCACGCCGCTGGTCCGCGGTGATCGCACGGACCGTCCTGCTCGGACTCTTGCTCGGCATGCTCGCCGGCGCGAGCGCAGTCCGCACGACTAACCGGCTCGCGGTCGTCGCGATCGTGGATGTTTCAGATTCGGTTCGGCTCTTCGGGCCGCGCAAGGTCATCGCCGGCGGCGTGGAAGTCCCGCCGATTGAACAAGTGCGAGAGTGGCTCGAGGTGACGCTTGCCGACCGCGGCGGCGATGAACTCGCAGGCCTCGTGCTCTTCGACGGCAGGGCCATCGGCGTCGCATCGCCATCTCTCGGAGACCCGCTCTCGCGATGGGCCGATCTCGAACGCGCAGAAGGGAGCGATCTCGGAGCCGCGATCCGCTTGGGCGCATCGCTCATCCCACCCGACGCCGCGGGTCGCATCGTGCTGATTTCCGATGGCAACGACACCGCCGGCGCGATCGATCGTTCGCTCGCGGCCTTGACCGAGAGTGGACGGCTCTGGCCTGTCGATGTCGTGCCGATCGAATATGAAGTCCGCAACGAGGTCATGCTCGAGCGCGTCGATGCGCCGCCCTCAGCACAAGTCGGCTCGCCCGTTGTGGTTCGAGTCACGCTCCGCGCGACGGCACAAACCGAGGGCACCTTGCTCTTACTTCGGGCCGGCGAGGTCCTGGACCTGCAGCCCGACAGACCTGCGAGCGGTCGACGCGTGCGTCTGAACCCGGGTCTCAACACAGAGTTGATCCGCATCGACGAGTTGCCCCAGGGCACGCTCCATCGCTTTGTCGCGGAGTTTCAACCGGACACAAAGCAAGGAGTGGTCCAAGGGGACACGGTCACGAGCAACAACCGAGCCGAAGGCTTCACGCTCAGCCCCGGCGCCGGCTCGATCCTGATCCTCGACGGCGTCGGCGCGGGTGGCGACCTGCTCGCCCGCACGCTCCGTGAAGAGGGCGCAGAAGTCCGCTCGATCCCGCCGGAGGCCATGCCGAGTGATCTGCTGAGCCTGCAGGAACACGATCTGATCATGCTCCAAAACGTGCCCGCCGAGGCACTCACCGTTGCACAGCACGACCTCCTGGTCGCCTTCGTGCGCGATCTCGGCGGCGGGCTGGTCATGATCGGCGGATACGACAGCTTCGGCGCCGGCGGCTGGAAGGGCACCTCGATCGAGCCGATCCTGCCCGTCCGTCTGGACTTGCCCGAGAAGGCGGTGATGCCCGAGGCCGCGATCATGTTCGTGCTCGATAGCTCGGGGTCGATGGCCTGGAACGTCCTCGGTTCAGCAAGCTCCAAGCAGCAGATCGCCAACGAGTCGGCGGCGCTGGCTGTTCAAACGCTCGACAAGCAAGACCTTGTCGGTGTCATTGCATTCAGCTCGTCCAACAACGAGCTTGTCAAGCTTGCGCCCAATGACAATCCCGATCGAACGATGGGGAAGATTCTGTCGATCGGTTCCGGCGGGGGCACCAACCTTCGGCCGGCTCTTGCCGCGGCTGAGCGTCAGTTGGAGGACTCGGACGCCAAACTCAAGCATGTGATCGTCCTGACCGACGGACACTCTCAGGGCAGTGAAGATCTGCCCGCCGACGCTCAACGCCTGCGCGACAAGGGAATTCGCGTCACGCCGATCGGGGTGGGCGTGGCCGCCGACGCCGAGCCGCTCGAAAAGTGGGCTGCTCTCGGCGGCGGCACGTTCCACTTCGTCATGAACCCAAACGTCTTGCCGCGGGTATTCCTCTCGGCGGTGCGCGTGATCCGCCAGCCGATGATCCGCGAGCAGCCGTTCGAACCCAGAGTTACCAACGCGGGCTCGCCCCTTGTCTTTGGTATCGGCACCCCCCCGATCCTCGATGGTCTGGTGCTCACCCAACGTCGAGCCGAGCCGACGGTTGTGGACGCGATCCTCACGCCCCAGGGCGAGCCGGTGCTCTCGCATTGGAACGTGGAACTGGGCCAAGTCGTCGCGTTCACGTCCGATGCCCACGGCGAGTGGTCGCGCCGTTGGACCGATTGGCCGGGCTATCGCACATTCTGGACACAACTGGCCGCGCGCGTCTCACGCTCAGCAGAACAAGACCAATATGGCCTCACGATCCGCGAGGACGGCGGTCAACTGCACCTGCGCGTCGAGGCCTACGAGCCCGATGGCTCACCTCGCGACCTGCTTTCCATGCCCGCGACGGTCTACTCACCCACCGGCACCACGACCGAGACCGAACTCGCGCAGACGTCGCCTGGCGTCTACGAGACTTCGGTCCCGGTGAGTGAACAAGGCGGCTATGTGGCGGTCATCAAGCCAAGGGCCGGGAGCACCGCGCTGTCGCCCATCATCGGAGGCGTCAGCGCATCCGCCGGCGCTGAGACTCGACGATTGCGTTCTAATCAGATTCTGCTGCGCGAAATCGCCCAGCAAACCGACGGCAGAGTGCTCAGCATCGATGACCCCGCAGGCGCCAAGCTCTTCGATCGCGCGGGCATCGAGCCCCGCCGAGCGTTAGTACCCATCTGGCGTTCCCTGCTGGTGTGGGCGCTGCTCGTGCTCATGCTCGATGTCGGCACCCGCCGAGTCGCCTGGGATCGCCTGGTGAGCAAGGAGTTTGGCACAGACCTGAAGCAGATCGCGAGCGAAGCGGTCGAGCAACGCGGCGAGCGGGCAGGCCGATTGCTCGGCGGGCTCCGGCGCGTCCGCACGCGCAAGACGCCCGAGCCGCAACTCGGTGCGACATTGGACGACGAGGCCGCCGTGGCGTTGGCGCGCAAGGAACTGCAATCGCGTCGGGATGCGCGACTTTCGGCGGTTCGATCGGCGCGAGGGCGGATGGAAAGCGCTGAAGAAGGCAGTGCGGTGCCGGTCTCAAGGCAGACAAGACCGAGCAAGCCCGCTCAACAGGCCAAATCCCATGGACCTAGTCCAGAGAAGGCTCCAGAAACGGCTGCTGATTCACCGGATGAACCGAGCGGCACCTCAGGCCTTCTCGCCGCCAAACGCCGTGCGCGAGAGCGATTCAACGACACCGGGGAGAACAAGCCTTGAGCCTTCCGCCTTTGCATGAGCGTCAGACGACGACCCGCTTCAGCGATCGCGTTGCAGATTATGTGCGATCGCGGCCGAGCTACCCGCCAGATGCGATCGACGCGATTCTGGATGGCCTGGCAGATCCGGCATCGCTCGTCGCCGCGGATATCGGCGCGGGCACGGGCATCATGACGCATCTGCTCGCCGAGCGGGGCGTGCGCGTGCATGCCGTCGAGCCCAACGCTGACATGCGCGACGCCGGCAAGAAATGGGTGGGCGAACAGCTCGTTTCCGAGGGGAGCGATCGGCCTTCGGCCGCTCGCGAGTCAAGTGTCACCTGGCACGACGCGACCGCCGAAGCAACCGGGCTTGCGGACGCAAGTGTCGATCTCATCGTGTGTGCTCAGAGCTATCACTGGTTCAAGCCCGATGTTGCATGCGCTGAGTTTGGGCGCATTCTCAAGCGTCCGGGCAAGCTTGCACTCGTCTGGAATGACGGCGATGAGTCCACGCCCGTTGCTCGTCGCTACTACGACCTCGTGCGCAAAGCTTCCACCGAGGGCACGACCGCGCATCAGGAAACCGCTCGCGCGCCGGCAGTCGCGCCGCCGTTCACGGACCTGTGTGAGGCACACCATCGCCATGTGCACGAGTTGGATCTGGATGGGCTCATCAGCCGGGCGATGAGCGCGAGCTACGTGCCCAAGCAAGGACCCGCGGCCGAACGCCTGATCAAAGGGCTAGGCCAGATGCACGGCGAACACGCCGATGCGCGGGGGATCGTGGAGTTTCTCTACGATGTGTGGTTGTGGACCTGTGATCTGTGAATCGCCGGACATCGCGTGAGCACAGCAGATAGCTCGTCTGTGCATACGCTCCTTGCATGCACGAGTACCTCCAACGCGACATCCAATGGCTGAACGTCCTCCTGGAGCAGGCCGCGGCGACGCCTGACGAGATCGAGCAGGTTCGTGACGCAGCGCGAGCTCACATCAAGGGTCTACAGGCCCAATCCGCCGACTCCCGGCCTCTTCGCTCGCTCGATGAATCCACAATCCAACGCCTGCTCAAGCATCTCACCATCCGATTCCACCTGCGCAACAAGGCCGAGCAGGTCCATATTGCAAGGATCAACCGCTCGCGGGAGTGTTCGTCGCGAGCGCCGCGCGCTGAGTCCATCCGGGATGCGATCCAAAGGCTGCACAAGGCCGGAAAATCGTACGAAGAGGTCGTCGAAATCCTCGCGGGTTTGGACATCCAACCGACGCTCACGGCCCATCCGACCGAGACCCGTCGTCGATCGATCCTGCTCAAGCAACGCCGCCTCGGCGCGTGCCTGGAGATGCTCGACGACCCGGCAAGGACGCCGCTTGAGCTCTCCCGCAACGAGAGCAACGCCCGCCAGGGGCTCTCGCTCTTGCTCGCGACCGATGAGATCCGTGCCCAGCGTCTTTCGGTGGTCGACGAGGTCCGGAACGGTTTGCATCATCTCGAGGAGGTCATCTGGCACGCCGTACCTCTGATCCATCGCGATATCGCCGACTCGCTCGAAGAGACCTTTGGCAAACGCACCGAGCTGCCGCCGATCGTGCGCTATCGCTCGTGGATCGGAGGCGATCGCGACGGCAACCCCTTCGTGACCGCCGAGATGACTCGCCAGACCCTCGACATGCTCGCCGAGTCGGCGCGGGAGCTGTGGATCACGTCGTTGGAGTTCCTTCGCCGAGAGCTTTCGGTATCTGAGCGCCGAGTCGACACGGGCGAGGAGCTGCGCGTCAATCTCGCGAACGAGCTTGCCGAGCATCCGATCTCCGCCGAGTCTATCCGCCATTACGAGCGAGAGCCGTTGCGTGTCAAACTCATCCATATGCGCGAGCGGGTGCGATCAGACGAAACTTACACCGGTGCAGCCCTCGCCGAGGATCTCCAGCTCTTGCAGCGAGCCCTGGTCCACGCCGGGCTGGATGAAGTCGCAACCCAAGGCCGGATCACCGACCTGGTTGTCCAGGCACGTGCGTTCGGGCTCCACATGGCCGCGTTGGATATTCGCCAGCACAGTCGCGTGCACTCGGCGGCCATCGATGAGATGTTCAAGGTTGCCGGGGTCTCGGCCGACTACGAATCGCTCGATGAGCAGGCTCGGCTTGCGCTGTTGCACAAGGAACTCGCGAGCGATCGGCCGTTGCTCTCGCTTCGCGCCGAGCTCTCAAAAGACACGAGCGAGTTGCTTGCGGTCTATCGCCTGCTCGCCGAGACGATCCGCACGAGACCCGAGTCGATCGGCTCCTCGATCATCAGCATGACTCACGAGCGTTCGCATCTGCTCGAAGTGCTGGTGCTGATGCGCGAGGTTGGCCTTTACCGCCATACTCCCGAAGGTGTCGAGAGCGATCTGGACATCTCGCCGTTGTTTGAGACAGTCGACGACCTCGAACGGTCGGCGTCGCTCATGCGCGAGCTGTTCGAGGACCCGATCTACTCCAAGCACCTCGCCGCGCGAGGCGGGCTCCAGGAGATCATGCTCGGCTACTCCGACAGCAACAAAGACGGCGGCTACTGGATGGCCAACTGGCGCCTCCACGTCGCCCAACGCGAACTCGCAATCGCGTGCAAGGACGCCAGCGTCGATCTCCGATTCTTCCACGGCAGAGGCGGCACCGTCGCACGCGGCGGCGGCAGAGCCCACCGAGCCATCCTCTCGGCACCGCCCGAGGCCCGCGGCGGACGCTTGCGATTCACCGAACAGGGCGAGGTCATCACCTTCCGCTACGCCCACACGGCTCTCGCCCGACGTCACCTGGAACAGATTGTCAACGCGACGGTGCTCGCAGTCGGCGGCGCGGGCGACAGTGGGGGAGAAGTTGCAAGCAAGCAAGAGGTGGCAGATACATCCGCAGAGATGGCCCCGCTCATGAAGCAGCTCAGCACAACGTCTATGCAGGCGTATCGATCGCTCGTCGAGGCGCCAGGCTTCTGGGATTGGTTCCTGGACGCATCGCCCGTGCGCTCAATTGGTGCGCTGCCGATCGCCTCCCGCCCGGTCTCCAGGGCAGGCAAGGCCGTGACCTTTGAGACAATTCGGGCGATTCCGTGGGTGTTCTCTTGGACGCAGATGCGGGCGAATGTGCCGGGGTGGTATGGCCTTGGCAGCGCCTTTCTAGCCCATGTGTTGGAGGACGCCGCACGATTGGCCCAGTGTAAGAAGGCGTACGCCACCGGCACGTTCTTCGCGACATTCATCGATAACGCCCAGCAGGAAATGGCCCGGACACGACTGGAGATTGCCCGCGCCTACGGCCTCGACGGCGCATCGGCAGTCCATCAGGCGATCGCGAGCGAGTTTGAGCTTGCAACACGAGCTGTGCTTGCGATCACCGGGCAAGCCGCGCTGCTCGATAACAATCCCGTGATCCAACAGTCGATCCAGCAACGAAACCCGGATACTGATCTGATCAACGCACTGCAGATCGAGCTCTTGCACCGCTGTCGAGAGACAACCGGCGAGCAAGAGCAGGCGGCGTTGCAATCGCTCGTGCTGTTGAGCGTGAACGGGCTCGCGGCGGCGATGCAGAGCACGGGCTAGGAGTCGCGATTGGCAGCTTGCACAGTCCCAAACAAACTCAGCCGATCCGCTCGCTCGATGGACACAGGCAGGGTCTTGCCAATCAATCTCTCAGCCGTCGCACCCGCGGGAGAATCAAAGAACACGATGAGATCTGTGTCGGTGCGACCACAGAGTTGCACCATCTGTTCCGGCGCTGTTGCAAGGCTCACGCCACCGTCGCCCCCGGACGCGCCATCCTCTCGATCGGACCGCGCACTAATCGTCAACGAAACCGCGTTCTGCTTGCGGATATCACTCTTGGTCAGGCCCTGAGACTTGAGCTCGTGCTTGCTCAGCCCTTCGACAAACACGTCGAAAGTCCGCCCTACCTGCTCGCGGCTGATCGCATCGGAGATCTCCGCCTGCACCGCCAAGAGCTCGTTATTCCGCCGACGCTTGATGGTCTCTGAGACATCATCGGGAATCCGGTCATACGCCACAGTTCCGGGTCGCGGCGAGTACTTGAAGATAAAGCAGTTCTTGTAGCGGGCACGCTTCACCAGATCGATGGTCTGCTCGAAGTCCTCGTCGGTCTCGCCTGGGAAGCCCACGATGATGTCGCCCGAGAGCATCAGGGGCCGGTTCTTCTCGGGTTCATCCAGGATCGCCCTAGCTCGATCAAGGAACTCCATGTACTCCCCGACCGTGTACCCGCGGTTCATGCGCTTGAGCACACGATCGCTGCCGGACTGGCCCGGCACGTGCAAATACCGGCAGATCCGCGGACAATCTCGGATGACTTCCAAGACGTCATCGCCAAAGTCCTTCGGATAGCTCGTCACAAACCGCAGCCGCTCAATCCCCGGCACCTGCTCGTGAATCTGATAGAGCAGATCCGCAAACGTGGTCACCCGCTCACCCGCGAACGCGTCGCGATGATGGCTGCCCTTGTACGTCCGACCCTTCTGAGGCTGGACGATGCCATTGATCGACTCCGCCGCATCGTCTTCAAATCGATAGTGATTGACAGTCTGCCCGAGAAGTGTGACCTCTCGCACGCCCGCGTCGGCGAGCTTTTTGCACTCATCGAGGATGTGCATCGGCGGACGATGCACCTCGGCGCCGCGCGTGAAAGGCACGACGCAATACGTGCAGAACTTGTTGCACCCTCGGGTGATGCGGACGTACGCGCTGCCGTTGTGATCGGTCGGACTAATCGAACGCGAGAGATCGAGCA
>JAJDDL010000249.1 GCA_029260335.1 Phycisphaerales bacterium
ACACGCTTGAGCGCCCAGACTTCCTTGGACTTCTGGTCTTGCACCAAATAGATGATGGATGCGGCCCCACGCCCAAGTTCGGCGAGAATCCGGAAGCCATCGACTGTATCGCCCTTCTTGAGATCCACCTGGTCCTCTCTCAGATCTGTTCGCCAAGAGTATGTCCGCCGTCCCGTCCGGAACACACCCCTAGCCCGATCGGATTGTCGATTCGTAGTAACCACGCCCGAAGATCGGAGATTCGGCTGCGTCAGATAACCAGTTTCACGAGGTCCGCGCGGATTATCCGCCCGAGGCGAGTTGGTCGTGGAACCAAGCCTCGGGGAAGTTCCAACCCGGATCGGTCGTGGGCGCGATAGTGGAGTGCAGTACGACGCTGGCGGGGTCAAGACCCAGATCCGCCATGAGCGTGCTCACCAGGTGGTAGGTCCGCTGGAGTTGGCGATCGGTGAAGGAGTGCCGATCGCCATTGCCCACCAAGCAGATCGAGATCGCGTGCTGGTCGTACCAGGCCCCGGCCGAGCCGCCGGCGTGGGCCCCGGGGAGTTGATCCAGCCACCGGAAACTCGGTTGGATCTCGCCGTCACCCAACCCATCGCCTCGGCCAATGACAAAGTGATGGCCGATGCCGACCAGACCGGTCGAGCGATGCTTGCGATCGAGAGACTCCAAGGTCTCGTAGGGCGTGCCGCTGTGGTGGATGACGATTGCCTTCCAGCGCTCGTGGTCGAGTTCGACCGACATGAGCCCCTCGAGCGACTCGATCACGCCAACGTCGGCAAGCGGGAGCGAGGGCAATCCGACCGGGCGTGCACCGGCGTTGCTTGGGCCGATCAGCACGAGCAATCCGGCGCCGCAGGACATCGAGAAGAGCAGCACGATCCACACCGTTCGAGAGCGACGAGAGTCGCTGCTTCGGGTGGTTTGAGCCCCACGAGATCCACGTCCGGTTGCCATGCGTCCCCTGCATATCACTCGCCTGCGCGTCCTGCGCCGGCATGTCCCATGCGCGTGCCATCGGCACGCGATCTTGGATCCCTCCAACAACCAGCACGATCCTTGTGCCGCTGGAGTTGTTCCCAAGAGCGCTGAGCATATCAACGATGCCTCGTTTGTGCCGGAGGAGGAGGGTGTTGTGCACATCCATCGAAGGTTCAACCAATGACGTAAGAGCAAGACTGGCATTGCCGAGTGGACAACCTGTCGTACTGCTTGGGCTGGTCTCCCCAATTGGTGGTGGTCCCTCCAATTGCCGGGCGAAGGACGTCTGCGTCCAACCGATGCGCGACTCCACGAGTTGGCGCCCTCGGATGATCGCGCGGGGTTCACCGAGAGTCCGCAAAAGCGGCCGAGCGGGAGCGCAAGATTCTCCGTCGTGCTGCGGACCATCGGTACCCTTGCAGTTCGCTTGCGGACTGCGCTCTCGATGGATGCTGGCGATGCTTGTGGTTGCCCATCGCCGACATACTCGGCCGTAATCCTATAAAAAACCGAACACGCATATGAAGCGCGGTGACAAAGGGAGGATCAACTCTCACATCGATCTTCTCAATGCGAAGGAGCAAACTGAGCCGCAACGCAACTTTGTAGGAATGCGAGTGGAACCATACTGAGTGAGATGAGGTATACACCTCCCAAGGCCTTGGGCAACCACAGCTTGCCCACCCTGGCCGAGTGCATCGGGATGCGGATTGCCGGCTCATAAGAATGATGCGAGGCCAGTTCGCCGCGATGCGCTGATGTGGATGGGAATCTAGGGAGGGGTAGGAACGATCTTTGCATGAGGTCTCGGTTGCCCTCGTGTAAACCGAAGCGCATTGGGTGGTGCAAAGTCAGGGTGCAGAATGGCGAATCAAGTTGGGAGAGCAGGTATGTCAAAGTCGATGTCTCACGTGCTATCGCTGGCCCTGATTGCCAGCGCCGCGTCCGCTCAGACGGTGTACGACTCCATGAGTTCCGGCACCGATGGGATCGCCCTCATCGGGGACACCATCATCGACGACCTGCGGCTTGGGCAAGGCGGGCTGCTCCAAGAAGCTCGCTTCTCGGTCACCGCGGGCGGCCAGGGGAACCCGGTCATCACCGACCTCAACTTCCTGCTCGCGGTCGATGGAGGCGACGGGATCCCGGACCTCACCGGCGACGGTGACGATGTCGTGATGTTCAATACGCAGATCCCGGGCGCGAGCGTCGACCGGGGTGTCATCAACGAGTTCGTCATTGATCTGAGCGAGTTCTATCCGCTCGTGCCCAACGATGCACTCCTGTTTGGCGGTGTGATGGCATCCAACCCCGCAGAAATTGGACACGTATTCAATGGACCGCCCGATCCCGGCACGACCGATGAGTTCGTCTTCAGCTTCCTCAACTTCGGCCTGGTACCGGTGCCGAGCGCTGTCGACCCAAACCTGGAGTTCTCACACGCTGCTTCCTGGAAACTCGACACGATCCAACTCCCCCCGCAGGTCAAACGTGGCATCGTCGTCGGCAAGATCATCGACTTCGAGACCCTTGACGAGGGCTTTCAGGGAACAGAACTCATGCAGCGCGGCGTGCGATTCTTTGCTGGGCGCGATGGGTTTCCGCCACCAGCAGATGCGCAGATGGTCATCGATGACGGGACCACAATTTGGAATGACAATCCGGACATGCTCGATTTCGTTCAAGGAAAGGTCCTGCAGATCAACGCCTTCTCCAATGGTCCCGACGGCTACACATTTTCGATCCTCAAGTCGCTGCAGATCGATCCTGGAGGCGTTTTCGATGGCGTGACCTTCAACGTCAACTACATCGTCGAGACACTTCAAGATATCGACTATCGCGACGCAACGATCACGCTCATGGCTCTTCGGCAGGGCGTGCCGGTCGCGAGCG
>JAJDDL010000250.1 GCA_029260335.1 Phycisphaerales bacterium
GCCCCTTCAGGGCGAAACATTAAGACGCCACCCACCTCCTGGGGCTGCGCCCCAGGCTACCAACGTGCGCTGCCTCGCAGCGAAGCTCCGTCGCCTCCTACTCTCCCCACATGTGCGGCATCGCCGGCATCTTGCGCATCCAAGACCCCACCCAAGGTCTGCTCTCGCCGCAAGAGGCCATCCCCGAACCCTGGCTCGACATCCTCGACGAGTCCATCAAGCACCGAGGCCCCGACGGTAAGGGCCGCTTCCGCGATCGCGCCACCCGCCCCGACGGCAAAGTCGTCGACGTCGCCCTCGTCCACCGACGCCTGGCGATCATCGACCTCTCGGCGAACGCCGCGCAACCCATGGTCATCCAAGGTGGCACTGCTCTCCTGGCCTCTGTTCCTGATGGCCCAGCTCTCCAGAGCTGTGATTCTGGTGCATCCAACCCAGCTCAGAGAGCTGGGCCACCTCAAATCTCACGCGAAGGCTCTCCCTACGGGCCCTGCCAAACGCATCACTGCCCCAAGTGCAACACCCTCACCGCCATCGCCTTCAACGGCTGCATCTACAACCACCAAGAGCTCCGCAAAGAGCTTCAATCCCTCGGCCACGAGTTCTTCACCGACCACTCCGATACGGAAGTGCTCGCACATGGATGGTGTGAGTGGGGAACAGCTCTTGGGCGAAAGCTCGACGGCATGTACGCGCTGGCAATCTGGAATCGTGACGATGGAGCGCTTTGGGCTGCAAGAGATCGCTTCGGAGAGAAGCCTGTCTACTCCACACGCGAGTATCTCCAGAAAGACGAGTACGGCATTGCCTTTTCTTCGAGCGCAGCCGGTCTTGCACACTTAACGCGAGTCGTGGGCTCTGGACTCTATCTCGATGACCATGGGCTTGGTGAGTGGCTTGCAGGAGGCTGGTACGAGCCGCGCACGCCATTTGCCAGGATCCGCTGTATTCAGTCCGGCGAGTTGCTCGCTCTTTCCAAGGCTGCCATCGATCGAACTCCATATGCAACTGAGGCAGAACACTGGGACGATTACCCTCGCAACCGGTCAGGGCCGGATCTCACGACGGCTGATGTCGAGCGACTTCTTGTGGACTCAGTTCAACAGCGGCTTGACGCTGATGTGCCCGTAGGCTGTTTTCTTTCAGGGGGCGTCGACTCATCGCTCATCGCAGCAATCGCCGCGCAGCAGGTTCCCGAGCTCCGCACATTCACTGTTCGGATGCCGGATCCAGCCTTCGATGAGTCCGCCGCGGCTGAGTCCGTCGCAAGTCTCCTTGGTCTTCGCCATCAGACGCTAGATTGTCAATCGACTCCGGCCGACGATCTCCCGCGTCTCATTCACCAACTCGGACTTCCTTTCGGTGATAGCTCGCTCCTGCCGACGTATTGGGTAAGCCGCGCCACACGAGAGCATGTCAAGGTCTCCATCACCGGGGACGCTGGCGACGAACTCTTCATCGGCTATCGCCGATATCTAGTGGCACGGACGCTCAAGCAAAGAGCCGACGCCCTCGCACGCATCCCCTTTGGGAGCTTGCCCAAACGATATCCACAAAGCCGTTCGAGCATGATGGCCCGACTCAGTGATGCAGCGCGTGAGGTTGGCTATTCGGCGCTGCTCAATATCTTTGGGCCGACCGATCTGCGGACCCTCCTGGGATACAAGCACCGCATCTCAGTCCCAAATCTGCCGGGAGATCCGCTGGACAACGCTGTCCGTGAAGACCTGGCCAACTATCTTCCCGGCGACTTACTACGCACAGTCGATACCGCCTCCATGACCGTGGCGTTGGAGACTCGCGCGCCGTTTCTGAGCCGCGCACTCGCGGATGCGGCGAGCTCGTCCTCACTAGGCTCGTTGATGCCCAACGGCCAACGCAAAGGCCTTCTCAAACAAGTTGCTTTAAGGTACCTCCCCCCCGAAATCGTCAACCGCCCCAAACAAGGCTTCGCCATCCCCATCGGCGAGTGGTTCCGCTCCGACTACGGCCAGATGCGCCAACTCCTCTACGACCACCTCGAATCCGCCGAGCCATTCCCAGATCTCCCCCTCGCACTCAACATGGACTTCGTCCGCCAGATGCTCAAAGAGCACGACCAAGCCGGCGAGAAGAGCCTCAACCCCTGGCACGGCCGCGACCACTCCCAACGCCTGTACATGCTCCTTGTGCTCAGCATCTGGTGCAAGTGGCTCCAAGGGCTCAGCCGTACACCGAGCGGCATCTAAAGAGGCCCTGGCGCAAGCCTGGGCTTCCAAGACATCGCTTCATCGCATCGCGTTCGATCAATCCAAAAGCCCAAGCTCGCGCACGGGCCTCCTTTGGACACCGAGCGGTGCCGTGGTCTGAGGAGGCTTTGCGACGAAGGCCTAACGGGCAGGGATGCCGGTCCGACAAAAAGAAAAGCCCGGGCTCGCGCCCGGGCTACTTTTCGAAACAAAACGAATCAACTATGCCGGCGCCCCCGGCTGATCGATCCGCTGCATATGCACATCCATCTGCGGGAACGGAATCCCGATCCCTGCACCATCCAGCGCGACCTTGATATCCCGGGTCAACTGCTCGCGAATGCCCCAGTAGTCCGCCGTCGACGACCACACACGCACCGACCAGTCGATCGAACTCCCGCCGAGCTCGCTCAGGTACACGACCGGATCATCTGACGAGAGACGCCCCTGCACCGCACTCGCTGCGGCCATCAACACCTCACGCGTCTTGTCGATATCCGCGTCGTACGCCGTCCCGACCGCAACGTCTACCCGCCGCTTGTCATGAAACGTGACGTTCTCGATATTGCCATCCCAGATCGCGCTATTGGGCACAATCAGCCGCCGATTGTCTGGCGTGTCGAAGATGGTCGTGAACAGATCGATCGTGTTGACCTTGCCGGTCACACCGCCCGCCGAGACCACATCCCCGACCTTGAAAGGCCGGAAGATCAGAAGCATGATCCCCGACGCGAAGTTGCCGAGCGTGCCAGACAGCGCCATGCCGACCGCGAATCCGGCCGCGGCGATCACTGCCGCAAAGCTCGTAGTCTGGACTCCAAAGGTCTGGAGTACCGCGAGCACGCCGAGCAGCAGCACACCCCATCGCGCGAGCTGGCCGAAGAACCGCGCAAGTGTTTCTTCGACCTTGGCCTTGCGAGCCGCGCCTCCGACAATCTTGCGAGCCCAACCGGCGATGAAGAACACCACCATGAGCAGGATGATCGCCTTGACCATCGGCCATCCGATGCTCGTCCAGAGAAAACCCCAGTCGTCCGGACTGATGTCGCCATCTGTGAACCGGCTGATCAGTCCCTGGCCGTCAACGACACCGGTTGTATCCGTCCCAGGAAGATCCGTCGTCGCACCTGGATCCGCCGTCTCTCCGGTCTCTTGCTCACCTTGAAACATGTACTACCTCCCCGAAAATGAAGATGACTAAAACTCCCACACCAACATCGCGAAATACGCGAAATCGTTCTTCTTCGAATCGCCGCCCGGCGTCGAGTCGTACCGATCCTCAACACCCAAACGCAGGCTCATGTTGACCTCGGGGTCAATCAGGATCTCCCACGCCGCGTGACCGACGAAACGAAACTCGCCCGTCTCGTCCAAGTCCGGGTAGAGCGTCGCGTCCGCGGTCAGCTTCTGACGCTCGGTCAGCAGGTGCGAGAAGTCGGCTCCGATCAACGCCTCCGGCCGGATCGTGTTGTCCGATCCGCCAATCTCGCGGCTGAGACCAAGGCCCGCACGCCCGATCAGCGTTGTCTTCTCGTTCTCGATGAACTCATATCCAACGCCGCCCGCGGCCGAGACGCGATAGTCCCAGTCCTGGAAGTCATCAAACTCGAACGTACCCTCGGCGAACACACGCCACTTGGAATCCTCGAGCTTCCAGTCATTGCGAAGCCCGGCGAAGAACCGACTTTCCGACGCCGTGCCGTCATCGGTCGCGTAGGTATAGAGCGTTGTCGCGCTCGTCGCCATGAGCTCGGTATCGCGCAGGCCGTTGATCTCGCCGCGCAGGTTCAGGCGTTCGGTATTGCCCGATGCGCCATTCAATCCAAGCGCAACGTTGCCCGTCCAGCCTTCCCAGAAGCTCACCGGCTGCGCAGGCTCGATCTCTTCTGCAATTACGTCCGCGGTATCAACCGCGTCGTCGACCGGCTGGTCCTGGCCCAGCGCCGCGCAACACACACCCATCACCGCCGCACCGGCGGCAAGCCTCCTCGATCGCTCGTACATGACACCCTCCGGCCCCACCGGGCCAAATCAGAATATTTCACCGAATCACCTTGGGGTCACACCCCAGATTGCAGCGGGAAGACTAGGCAAGCAACGTCCATTTCCCCACTCTGTTCGAGGTCGCGTTCGCAAGCCCATCTCGAGCAGATGAGGTGTTTACGGAGATTTGTCGGTATACTTCTTGTATGCGCAGCGAGGCGGCCGCGCACGCCCGCTTGTTCAGGGGCATGTGAGGAAAGTCCGAGCACGGAAGGGCAACGACGGTGGGTAACGCCCACCCGCCCGAACAACTCCTTCGGGAGGTGGTCGCGGGCGAGGGAAAGTGCAGCAGAAAGCAAACCGCCGATGGCCCTGGCTTGCCAGGGCACAGGTAAGGGTGAAATGGTGCGGTAAGAGCGCACCGCCCGGCTGGTGACAG
>JAJDDL010000026.1 GCA_029260335.1 Phycisphaerales bacterium
CCTTTCGGAGTTCTTTGACTTGGATTGAGCTGGTGGAAGCGAGACAATCCCTTGCAACTATGAACCGCGCGATTCGTGCGCTACGGTCGAGTTCAGGTCTTGCCGACCACACACACAATGAAGCCCTCCTCCAACTCGTCCGAGTTGGTGAGCGGCAGCGCGTACGCGTTGCCCTCATCATCCACCGCGTCGGGCATCTTGCTGTAGACCTCGGTCACGCTGAACCCGACCTCACGCATCGCCTCTCGCAGCTCCGGCACGCTCCACAATCGCCAGTGATACACAAACGCGTCGTGCAATTCTTCTTCGATCGTTCCGCCGCGATCGATCCGAAAGTGCATCGCGTTCTCGACCATCCCTGTCAGCGGGTCGGCCTCGCGCTGCTCCCAGGTGTACCGCACGCTCCTGCCATCGGGCGCCCGATGGCTTCGATGCACATGCCCGACTCGCATCGCCGACTCGCCGCCATACGTGTCGCAAACGAACACGCCATCGGGCAGCAATCGCTCTCGGCAGCGGCGCAGGTATCGCACCAGATCCGCGCGATCATGGATCTCACCGATCGAGAAGTTGCCCACAAAGATGACATCGGCCTCGGCGTCGGCATCCATCGCGTCCGCGCAGACCAGCTGGACCGCGTCGACCGGCTCGGCCCTGCCTCGCTCTAGCACTTGTTCGCATAGATCCACGCCGACCGCGGTCCCGCCTTCGACTGCCTTGCACCACGCTCGGCTCAGCGCCGCGGTCCCACAAAAATCCTCGCCGAGCACGCGAGGATCTCCTCCATGCATCGCGCGCAGGAATGGCACAAAGTCGTTAGGCGATTGCACACACAACTCATAAAGATCATGGCGGTTCATGCCCAACGCTAGGAGCCCAGCGCCCGCAGGATCAGGTCAACAGCACGATCGCCGCGACGATCCCGCCGAGCAGCACAAGCGTGAGCAAGAGCGACCAAACCCAGCTCCGCTCGCTCGATCGCCACAATACCACGTCCAACGCGACGTCGAGGATGTCATCGATCATGGAAGCCCTTCCTCAGCCTATCAACCACACAACTCCGGCGGTAACACCCAAGAGCCCCATCAGCACGAGCATCATCAACACCGCATGACCTGGATGCGAAACCCAGGAGTCTCGCTCGGCCGGATCCCCGTCTCCCCCCGTAGGCACGGTGGAAGAAAACCACGAGATCCAATCGTCCCAACTCATGCCATCCACACCCACTTGACCAGCGTGCGCAGATTCGGCGGCTTGCCGTACATGAGCACGCCGATGCGGAAGATCTTGGCAGTCGCCCAGATTGCGCCATAGACCGCGATGATCCCGACGCCGATGGCGACGACGTGTTGCCACACCGGGATCGGATCGGTCCCGGCCTCGCGTATCACCATCGCGAACGGGCTGATGGGCGGGATCATCCCAATGATCGTCGCGAACATCGAGTTCGGATTCTGGCTCAGCGGCACGAACAGCAGCCACGGAATGATCAGCACCATGACGACCGGCGTGAACAGCGCGTTGGCCTCCATGATCTCGGTCACGGCGCTGCCGATCGCGGCCATCGCGGTTGCCAGGAAGAAGAACGCAAGGAAGAAGTATATAGCCATGAGCGCAAGGTCAGATTTCTCGATGAGGTACAGCAGATTGAACTGATCGAGCGCGACCAGCCCGATCGTCAAGTAGACACCCAGGATCGAGAGCGCAACGCACATCTGCCCAAGGATCTTGCCGGTCATGAGCTGTTTGGGGCTTACTGCGCTGAGGAGCACTTCCATGACGCGGTTAGATTTTTCCGTGATGACGGTCGTCATGAGATACTGCCCGCCCGACATCACGCTGATCCAGAGCAGCATCATGAAGCCCATCGCTACCAAGATGTTTGTGTCGCTGCCCGCGCGTCCCCGTTCGCCCTCGGCGGTTACTTCCACCGTCTTCGGCGGGCTCACTTGCCGAATTGCCTCTACCCGATCGCGGTCATACCCGGCGGCGGCGAATCGCGCCTGCCGAATGACGTCGTGCAAGTCGCTTTTTAGAGGATTCTGGAATCTATCGTCCAGCTTTGCCCTCACGAAGGACTCATACGCCCCATACACGAGTATTGGCGAGACCTTCTCTTCGCTCACCGTATCGCCAGAGGCCAAATCCTTCGGTTCTACGTCGTCAGTGGTCTCTTGCTCGATTGCTGCTTCATCAGAGTCCGAGTCGTCGGGTGGGGACGGATCAAGGAGAGCGGGTGTCACTGCGTGCTCGTCGATCACAATCAACGCGAGCAGACCACCCTCGAACGCCGAGCCCTCCCAGAGCCTGTCCTTCTCCGCCTCGAGATCGATGTCCGCCGGCAACACAACGATCTCGACCTCCGACTCATCGCCGGGAATCTGCTCGGTCGCCTGATCTGTCATGTCTTCGGCCATCTGGCCTGCTTGTTCGCCGCCGAACTCGCGAGCCTTGGCCCCAGCTATCTGGCGTGCCCGTTCGTCCTCTCTCGCTTTCTTCTCGGCGCGCCCCTCCTTCGAGGTCGCGTGTCTGAACAAATCGGTCAGCGTCCGCTCGTCTTCACCGACCCATCCCGATCGATCGAGCACCGCGACCTTCCCGACATACGTCGGAGACTCGTTGGTCAACAGCTTCGGGATCACCATGATCGCGGCAATCATGAGCGCGGGAAAAACCAGCGTTCCAATCACGAAGCCCTTGGTCGAAACCGTCGAAACAAACTCACGCACGGCTACCTGCAAAGTCTTACTCACGACGCCACCTCCGCCGCTTCGGCCCCGCGAAGCTCTGCCCGAATCGCCGACTCGCTCTTACCACTCTCACTCTGCACCATGTCGATGAACACATCTTCCAGCGTCGGCTGTCGCAACTCGATCCGCCGCGCAGACACCGCCGAGGCGATCTCCCGCATCGCGTCCTGAGCTTCGAGCGAATCACCCAGATGAACGACCGCCATGCCATCGATTCGCTCGACCTCACGAACCCCGTTGATCTGCCCGAGGTTGGCAAAGTGATCGTTGTCAAGCAAGTCAACCTGCAGCGCCCGCGGAGCGTATCTCGCCCGAATTCCGTCGAGCGTGTCATCCAGCACCTTCTTGCCATTGTTGATCATCACGATGTGATCGCACAGCTGCTCGGCCTGGTGCATCACGTGAGTGCTAAAGATGATCGACACACCATCGGCGTGCTGTTCCAGAAACAGATCTCGCATCAACCGCATGTTGACCGGATCCAACCCACTGAACGGCTCATCGAGAATGAGCAGTTCTGGGCCATGCAGCACACACGCGATGAACTGCACCTTCTGCTGCATGCCCTTGCTCAGTTCCTCGCACCGCTTCTTCTCTTCTGCGCCAAGATCCACCCGCTCGAGCCAGTCATGGATCTTCTTCTTGAGCGCCGACCCCGAGTCGTGACCCTTGAGCCTGGCGATGTACTCTAAGAACGAGCCGACTTTCATCTTCCGGTAGACCCCGCGTTCCTCGGGCAGATACCCGATTTGGTCCTTGCTCTCGACCGCGCTGGCCTTGCCCAACACGCTCAGCCGCCCCGAATCCGGGAAGATGATGCTCATGATCATCCGGATCGTGGTGGTTTTGCCCGCTCCGTTGGGTCCGATGAACCCATAGAGCGCACCTTCTTCAACCCGCAGATCCAAGTTGTCCACGGCGGTCTTCTCGCCGAAGGTCTTGGTCACACCCTCAATAATGATCGCGTCGCTCAAACCAACCTCCACGAGCCCCATTCGACCCAATCACGGGCCAGACCATCAGGCAGGGCACCGTTCATTTCTACTCACACTCTGCTCGCCTCGACTACGCCACGCACGAGACGACAGGCCCAAATCGGCATGACGACACCGATCGCGGGACCAATTCGCATCCTTGGGATCCTTAGGGCCCTACTTTCTGTCCATGGCGATCCGTCTCCAAGATATCCCGTCGGCCCTCCTTGAGCGTTTGGAGAGGCTGTCGGTCCAGCACGGCGAGCTCTCGGCCAAGCTTGAGGACCCCGCCGTGCTCGCCGACCATCGACAGGTCCGCGATCTGAGCATCAAGAAGGCGGCCCTCGATGACACGGTGGGGGGGTACCAGCAACTCCGCAATCTGATCGAAGAACACGACGAACTCCAGGCCTCGGCGGGCGACGATCCAGAGCTCGCCGAGATGGCAAAGGAAGAACTCCCGCGCCTCGAAACCGAAGCCGAGCGCGTCTTCGAGCAGCTCAAGGCAAGCCTGGTCAATAGCGATGACCGACGGATCTCGAGCATCATGCTCGAGATCCGCGCCGGCACCGGCGGCGACGAAGCCGGGCTCTGGGCGCGCGATCTCATGACCATGTACACCAACTTCGCCAAGGCCCAGTCGTGGAAGATCGAAACACTGGAAATCACCGAAGACCCGGGCGTCGGCGGCATCCGGCACGCGATCCTCAACGTCCAAGGCGAAGCGGTCTTCGCCGAACTGGCCCAAGAAGCGGGCGTCCACTCGGTCAAGCGCGTCCCCGCGACCGAGACCCAGGGCCGGATCCACACCTCGACGGCAACCGTCGCGGTCCTGCCCGAGCCCGAAGAAGTCGAGGTCACTATCGATTGGGACAACGACGTCGTGGAGCACATCACGACCGCCCAGGGCCCCGGCGGCCAGAACGTCAACAAGGTCGCGACCGCGGTCCACCTCGTCCACGAGCCCACGGGCGTCGAGGTCCGCATGCAGGAATCCAAGTCCCAGCACCAGAATCGCGAAAAGGCCCGGAGGCTTCTCATCGCCCGGGTCTATGAGTTGGAACGGGCCAAGATCGAAGCCGAGCGAGCCGCCGAACGCAAAGGCCAGATCGGCCTCGGTGGGCGGAGCGAAAAAATCCGCACCTACCGCTACCAAGAAGGCATCGTGGTCGACACGCGCCTGGAGCAGCGGTTCAACAAAGACCGTATTCTGGCCGGGGAACTGGGCCCGATGATCGAGGCATTGATCGAGCACGAGACAGCGCGGCGGCTTGCAGATCTTTGAGTCCGTGTATGAGATGAGAGCCAGCAAGCCAGTGGGGACACTGCCATGAGCGATGCAGAATTCACCGACACGCAAGAGACGCGAGCGGACGCAACGCTCGGGCCAACGAAGCGCGATGAACGCATCCTCGCGCTCGATGCTGCGCGGGGCCTCGCCATCCTGGGCGTTTTCTGTGTCAATGTGCAGCTCATGGCGTTGCCTATCGCCAAGATGTTCGAGCCGGCCATGCCCAAAGGAACGCCGGTGCTCGACACAGCCGCGTGGGCCTTCGTTCGCATCTTCTGTGAGGGCAAGTTCTACCCGCTGTTCTCCATGCTCTTCGGCATGGGATTCATTCTGCTCATCGACCGCGCGTCGGCACGCGGCACATCGGCCGTGCCCCTCTACCTCCGACGCATCGTCATCCTCTTTGCATTCGGCGCGCTCCACATCTCCCTGCTCTGGTACGGCGACATCCTGCTGCTCTACAGCATCTGTGCGATCGCGTTACTCCTCGCGAAAAATGCGTCCACCCGCGTGCTCGTCACGATCTCGGCATGCCTGATGGCGCTCACGATCCTGACTTCCGCCGCGGGCATATTTGTCATGCAAGTGCCCACGGGAGACTCTGCGTCTACCCAGAACACGACTGAAACCCAGCCGGCCGATGAGATCACATCTCCCGAGCAGGAAGCAGAAGAAGACGAAGCCGTCGGGGTCGTGCTTGATCCCGACCTACCGCCCGTCCAACAGTTCATCGAAGGGCTGCCCAACGGCATCATGGAAGACCCCAAGGCCTGGGCCGAGCTCGAGGTCCGCGCGACTCGCGATGGCCCCTTCATGCAAGCCTTCGTGTTTCGCTTGCTCCACTACCTGATGTTCATGTCCTTTGCCATCCCCTTCGGCTTTGGCCCAAGCGTGCTCGCCATGTTCTTCCTCGGTGCGGCGATCATGCGATCGAAGGCGCTGGAGAACACTAGGTTCCTGATGACCGCGCTCGGCCTGGGCATGGTCCTCGGGCTCCCCGCCGCGGCCACCATTGTCTTCATCGCCGCGCGCGAAGGGATGGACATGGCCATGGTCATGGAGCCCATCCGCTACGCCCTCTCGCCCCTGGTGAGCCTCATGTACCTCTCGGCCCTCGCGTTGCTCGCCAGGTCCTCGGCGAACCACATCCCCAAGCTCCTCGCCCCCGTCGGACGCATGGCCCTGACCAACTATCTCACCCACTCGCTCGTGCTCGCGATCCTCATGCAGCACTGGGGTTTCGGCCTCTTTGGCACATTCTCGCGCTCAGAACTCCTCGGCACCGTGTTCGCCATCTACCTCGGTCAGATCGCCTTCAGCCACCTCTGGCTCAGCAAGTTCCGCTTCGGCCCCATGGAGTGGATCTGGCGATCGCTTACCTACCTCAAGCCCCAGCCGTTAGTGCGTAGAAAGGACTAAGGCTCAGGGGCCGCGGAATTTTAGCGATTTAAGC
>JAJDDL010000251.1 GCA_029260335.1 Phycisphaerales bacterium
TCTGGGGGCTCGAAGCCGATGTGCAGTTGAAGACAGTCATCGCGGGCATCGCCAAGGCTGACCCCGATCGGCTGGACCTTGCGACGCTCTCTCTGGGTCAGGGCGTGCGGCGCGTCCGCCCTACAGAGGCTCCGTTGTTCATGATGACCTCAGGCATCGTGAACGAAGATGGGACGCAGCGTGCGCATGACGCCGGGCAGCCCTGGATTCTGCGCGACTTCACGTCACCCGAAGTCGCTGAGCTCGAATGTGACGAGGTGGGGAGCGAGTGGCAAGTGTCTGTCGCGGCTCGCGATCTTGGGCTGAGAAACTCGAGGAATGTGGCCGTTGGAGTCCTGTTTCCTTCGTGCACACCTCGCCACGCGGTGCCGGCGGTGCCGGCGGTTGGCCCGACGACGGGCGTCCCAAGTCCGACGCCGTTACTCGTGCTGGATTGCATCGTCGACAAGAAGATCTACCGCAACACCGCGGGAAGCCGGACCTGTCGCGCAAACTTCTTCGCAGACCGTCTTGGACTCGATCTCCGGCCGGACGCTCCGGAGAGACGCAAGGCGAATGTCGTGATGGAGAATGTGCCGGTGTCGGCTCTGGGCGAAGGCGTCGCAGCTGCGCATCTCCCCGAGGTCCCCGAATACGAGTCGATGCTCAAGGTAGTATTTGGCCGACTCGGCGCGGACCCCGACGAGTTCGAAGTCTTCCGCGTTCGCGTGGACTACCCCATCCTGCTCTCCAGCGGCAGGCTTGAGGTCGATTTGCCCCAACAGGGGTGAATGGTCGCGGCGTGTTTATGGCGCTGAATGGACCATCGTGGATCTCGCGGGCTCCATGGCAAGGTACCCTTGTGTGCCAGCTTGATCCTCAACCAAGGCGTTTGCCGACATGACCAGCCCCACACTGCGTGCCATCGGATGGAACTCGTTCTTCGAAGAGCAACTCGCGCTGCATGATCTGCAGTCGGCCACCGTGGCCCGGGTCTCGGCGCATCACGGGAGTGAGGTGGTGCTGTATGGCAAGGCTGGGGAGTTTCGGGTTGCGGTCCAATCTGCGGAGGCTTGTGGAAAGGTCGCGGTTGGCGATTGGCTGGTGCTGAACGCTGGCACCCGCGCTATCCAACTCCTCGAACGCCGGACGGTGCTGTCTCGCAAGGCCGCGGGCGAGGAGGCCAAATCGCAGATCCTGGTCACCAACGTGGACACCGTCTTCATCGTGACCTCGTGCAACGAGGATTTCAGTTTGGCCCGCCTCGAACGCTATCTGGCGATGGCGCTGCAGGCTGGCGCTACGCCGGTTGTCGTGTTGACCAAAGCCGACCTTCATGACAACCCCGCGGCTCTTGTCGAGCAGGCCAAGCAACTGCATCCCGGGCTCGCCGTCGAGGTGATGAATGCGCGCAAGCCAGAGCAGGTCGATGTCTTGCGTGCGTGGTGCGGGCCTGGTCAGTCGGTGGCGCTGCTCGGTTCTTCGGGCGTCGGCAAGTCGACCGTGGCGAGCGCTCTCGGTGCCGGGGAACTGGCGACCGGTGGAATTCGCGAGAAAGACGGCAAGGGACGGCACACCACGACCTCACGCTCGCTCCATTTGCTCCCCACCGGCGGGGTTCTTGTGGACAACCCAGGCGTGCGAGAGTTTCAGTTGCCAGATTGCGAGGAAGGCGTCGCGGACCTCTTCGAGGATGTCCTCGGCATCTTCGCCGAGTGTAAGTTCAGCGATTGTGGGCACGCGGGAGAACCCGGATGTGCAGTCGCGGCAGCGATTGAATCGGGCGAGCTTGATGCGCGGCGATACGCGAGTTTTCAGAAACTCAACGCGGAGCAGGCGCGGAACTCGAAGACGCTCGCCGAACGCCGAGAGCGGGAGCGCAAGTTGGGCAAATCATACAAGTCGGCTATTGCGAGCAAGCGTCGCCGGCGCGAGGGTCTTTGACAATCGACGAATACATGTTCGGAAGTCACATAGTCTGCTTGACGGCGGCCACGATCTTGTCGGCATTCGGCAGATACGCCGCCTCCAGATTCTTGGCATAAGGCGTCGGCACATCCTCGGTGTTCACACGCACCGGCTGATAGTCGAGATAGTCGAACGCCCTCTCACAGATCTGAGCCATGACCTCGCTCGCGACACTCGCAAACGGCCACGACTGATCAACCACGACCAGGCGGCCGGTCCTCTGCACGCTCTCGATGACCGAGTCGATGTCGAGCGGGCGGATGGTGCGCATGTCCAGGACATCGCACTCGATGCCCTCACCTGCGAGTCGCTCGGCGGCGTCCATGCAGAAGTGCACGGGCCTGCCGAAGCTGATGACCGTGCATGCATCACCCTCGCGCATCTTGTGGGCCTTGCCAAACGGAATGTAGTACTCCTCGGCGGGCACGTGGGCCTTGTCGCCGAGCATGCGCTCTGATTCGAGGAAGAACACCGGGTCTTCATCGCGGATCGCGGTCTTGAGCAAACCCTTGGCGTCGTAGGGATTCGAAGGGATCGCCATCTTCATGCCCGGGACGTTTGCATACAAGCCTTCGACGCACCAGGAGTGGGTCGAGCCGAGCTGGCCGCCGGCGCCGTCGTTGCCGCGAAAGACAATCGGGCAGCCCCACTGGCCGCCTGACATGTAGAGCATCTTGGGAGCGTTGTTGAGGATTTGATCCGCCGCCACCAGGCTGAACGACCAGGACATGAACTCGATGATGGGGCGCAACCCGGCCATCGCTGCTGCGATGCCGAGGCCCGCAAAGCCGTTCTCGGAGATGGGGCTGTCGATGATCCGTTTCTCGCCGAACTCCTCGAGCATGCCCTGGGAGATCTTGTATGCGCCGTTGTATTGCGCGACTTCCTCGCCCATCAGGAAGATGCGTTTATCCCGACGCATCTCCTCTTCCATCGCCTCTCGCAGAGCCTCACGGAACTGGATGATCCGGTCGCCCTCCCTCGACGGGAGCTCGGCAGTCAGGTCGAGATCGGGCAATTCGGGGGCATAGGTGATCATCGGGGCGGCCTCGGGTGACGGTGTTTCGGGGGCAGGAGCGTGTCCCGCGACAGAGTCAGATACTAGGGAGGCTGCGGGCGGCGGCTTTGTTAGCAAAACGATAGGGTTTCGCTCTGGATTCTTGCTCAACCTCAGGGCCGGAAGCTCCAATATGTCCGCGTCCGGCCCCTGTTCCTGATATGCTCTTGCGTTGGGGGAATGTCGCCACATGAGTGGGCGAGCCGTGCGCGCAGTCCCAAGCGGAGAACGAAGTGATGAACAAGACCAAGGGTCGCCGTGCCTTTACGCTAATCGAGTTGCTGATTGTCATCGCGATCATCGCGCTGTTGATCGGGATTCTGTTGCCGGCGTTGGGTGAAGCCAGGCGTGGCGCCAAGCGGGCAATCTGCTTGTCCAACATCAAGCAGCTTGTCACCGGGCAAGCCAACTACGCGTCGGATTTCAAGGACACGATCGCCACCTACACATGGCAGCCGGGGAACTACAACACAAAGTGGTCAGATCTCGAGGGGGCGAGGGCGTCAATTGATGCGACCATGTACCAAGCGACGGCGATCATCCGCAATCGGTCGGGCATGGATCAGACCTTGTTGCCAAGACAGACGGATCGGTTGCCGCAACGGCGGTTCAATCACCTCGTGATGAATGACTACCTGGCAACGCGGCTGCCCGAGCCGGGAATGGCCTGCCCGGAGGACATTCTCAAGCTGCAATGGCAGCGCGATTGGTCGGACGACAAGGAAGCGTTGCCTGAGGGCATCACAACCGATGTGTCACCTGGATTCAATCGAATGTGGGCGTTTAGCTCGACTTATCAGTTCATCCCGGCGGGATGGTCGCCTGACATGAAGATTAATGATCAGAACACGGTTCAGCAATCGGGCAGCAATCACAACCTGTTCAGCGTGCCCGCCAGCGTGCGTTTGGGCAAGCGGAAGTTGACCGATGTACAGTTCCCGAGCCAGAAGGTGACGATCTTTGAGTTCCACGATCGCCACTCATTCCGCGTGCCGCTTTTTTACGCCTACGAAATGGCAAAGAACACCGCGGCTATGTTCGACGCGTCCGCACGTCCTTTGAACACCGATGAGACAAACCCAGGGTTCTGGCCAAACTCGCCCCATCTCGCAACACCAGGCGCGATCACGTACGCCCCGGGGAGCTATGGATTTGAGCCACCGACCCTGAACGGGGGGCTGACCGAGCGCCTGGTGTCGCACTACCGATGGACGCGTGGCGGGCTTCGAGGCTTGGACTTTGGTGCCAACGAAATCAGCACCGGCCAGCCGATGAACTGACGTTTGCCTTCTTCTGAAGGCGACGTGGACACAGCGGCGATGTCGGTCTGTCTGTGCGCCGCTTTCAAGCGCCCAGGCCAGGTTTCTCAGTCGGCTGGCAAGGCTTGGGCATTTACACCCAATTTTCCGGTCTTGAAGCATGAGCCCATCCAAAAGTTGATTGGACCGGAGAATTCTCCTGGTCAACTGTTGCAAAACTCGATGATCTGGTATGCTCTAGTTCTGAGGCTACAAACAGGAGGCCGGCGATGTTGAAAAAGCGTCGAGGATTCACGTTGATCGAGTTGTTGATCGTGATCGCGATCATTGCCCTGCTCATCGCAATTCTGCTGCCGGCCCTTGCGAAGAACCGCAAGATCGCCCGAAAGCTGATGTGCGAGTCGCAGATCCGACAGTACTCGATTGCGACCGCTGGCTACGCCACGGACTTCCAGGACAAAATCGCGTCGTACACCTGGCGCGTGTCTGGTGGCCAGCGAAACTACCGGTCGCAGTATGCGGATCTGAACAACGCACCGAACGACTGGCAGGCCGCGATGGATCAGGCGACTGACATTATTCGGCGCCAGACCAAGCGAGACATGGAACTTCGGCGCCTGACCAACCGTTTGCCGCATCGCCGCATGACGCACTTCATTATCAACGACTATCTCCAGCAGCGTTTGCCCGAGAAGAGCATGTCGTGTCCTGATGACACCATTCTGCTGGATTGGCAGAAGCAGATCTACGTCGACGACCTGGATCCGCTGCCGACCGATCCCCGCCCCGCGACCCTGCACTATTACGCGTATAGCTCGTCGTATCAGGTTATCCCGGCCTCATGGGTCAAGGATCAGCGCGACGGACTGGGCGAGACCGTGGATCAGTACGTGCAAGACCACAACCTGTTCTGGATGGCAAATACCCCCTACGGCAGGCGGAAGATGGCCGACGTTATCTTCCCGTCTCGCAAGGTGTTCGTATTCGAGTACTTTGACCGGCACTTGGCAAGGCAGGACCTGTTCTACGCCTACGAAGATGCACGCCCCTCTGCTGCCATGTTCGATGGCTCGGCGGGCAGCCCTTACACGGGCGATGCCAACCCCGGTTTCTGGCCAAACTCGCCGACGAATCGTGCGGCAACCGCGTACTGGTACGATCCGTCCATTCTCAACTATGAGCCCGATACACGCAACGGCGACCGCAGAGAGCGGATTACTGGATACTACCGCTGGACACGCGGCGGGCTGAAGGGCATTGACTACGGCACCGACGAGGTCAACACGGGTCAACCGCCGAACTGACCCAGGCTTGGACTGATAGATGGATTCCAGACCGGGGCTAGAGCCCCGGTTTTTTCTTTTGGGCCGTTCTCGCGGTAGAAGGCCGATGATTTGGGCAGGTTTTCGCGACAAGACGGCACCCGATCTGGTATACCAATGGGATGCGGTTCGATCGTGGAGGAGCGTCCCTTTGAAACGAGCATTCACACTAATTGAGTTGCTGATGGTCATCGCGATTATCGCGCTCTTGATCTCCATCTTGTTGCCATCACTGAGCAAGGCCCGTGAGGCTGGATGGATGGTCAAGTGCGGGAGCAACCAGAGACAGATCGGGATGGGGTCCGAACTCTACACCCGAGAGTTTGACCAGTGGGTTATTCGCGAAGCGGGCACCGGCCGAAACGACGGCAGCCATTGTGGCAACACCCAGACCTGGGGTTGGAACTACCCTTGGCCCCGTGCCTGGCGGCCCTATCTCGATTCATCCAGGATGTGGCATGAGCGCGCAGCAGCCGGCTCCACCCGGGGCGATGAGTACCGGGACCACTACGAGTTCGCCGAGTACTACCACGATCCGGCGTACCCCTCTTGGGATTGGCACCAGATCCACTACGCCAACAACGGGATGGACCTGTATCGCGACGATAGCGATACCTTGCGTTGGCGCTACTACAAGCCGCTCATGAAACAGCACGCGATCAAGTTCCCCTCAACGACCTTCGCGATGACCGCGTATCAGGACGACGATGAGAACAATCGGTATGACGATCTGTACGGCGGCAACCGCATCAACAAGGCCATCGCGATTTGGTATGACGTGCGAGCTCCCAGAGAGTTGCATGAGGGGTTTGAGTGGACCCGCGCCAGCCCCTCGCGTCATGGCCAGGGCTCCAACGTGCTGCGGTTCGATGGGCACGTCAGTTGGGAACGCGAAGAAGTTGTCGTTGAGGCGGCCAACTGGGACGACCACGACGATGCGTTCTCGCGAGACAAAAAGTGCTACCACGGGCCCGAGCACGGGCGGGCGTACTAGTCACGAATTGCGCTGATGCGCATCGGTCGCTCAAGAATGCACGCTAGTCCTCCGGCCGCTCGCCCGCCGGTGCCATCTTGACAAGCTTGGGATCGAACCGTGCTATCGGACGCACGAGATCGGTTTGTCGCGCCATGACCGTCTCGATTTCCTTGTAGACCCCCGGCACCTCGTCGATGCCCGCGCTCATGAGCTCGACGCCCTTCTCCTTCAACTCGCGGTTGACATTGCCCCACGCAAACGTGTCCTTGGCCTGCTTGCGGCTCATGACACGCCCCGCGCCGTGGCTCGCGCTGAGCAGGCTCTCGGGCTGACCCAACCCTGAGACAACAAACGCGGGCGAAGCCATCGAGCCGGGGATGACGCCCAAAACACCCTTGCCCGCTGGCGTTGCGCCCTTGCGGTGGACAATCAGCGCCTGCTCCTTGCCGTCGATGACGTGCGTTTCCTTCCACGCGAAGTTGTGGTGGTTCTCGACGCCTGCAATCGGCTTCGCGCCAAGGTGCTTCAGGACCTCGCGATGGATGACCGCGTGGTTGGCGCTGGCGTACTCACCCATGAGGTTCATGGCGTTGAAATACTCGATGCCGTCTTCGGTTTCGAGGTCGAGCCAGGCGAGATAGCGCAGCTGCTTGGGCAGCTCCGGGTGCGCGTCCATCGCGAGCCTTGAGTAGTGATTGCAGACCGCTGCGCCGGTGCCGCGGCTACCCGAGTGGGTCATGAGCGCGAGATACTCTCCCGGCTCGAGCTCAAAGCCCGGATGCTTGGGTTCGTCGTCTGCGATCGTGAGCACGCCGAACTCGGCGAAGTGGTTGCCAGAGCCCGATGTCCCAAGCTGCTGCCACGCCTTGGCCTTGTTGTCCTTGGTGATGCGGCTGACGGTCCAATCGCAGTCCATGACGTCGTGGTCCATGGGGGTGCGATGGCTGCCTCCGACGCCGAAGACCGTGCGCTTGTGGATCGCGTCGCGCAGCCGGTCCCGGCTGGCCTCGTCTTCGAGCGCCCCGGCGGGCATGTCCAAGACCGTGAGCTTCATCCGACATGCGATGTCGACGCCGACGGCGTAAGGAATCACCGCGTTCTTGGTTGCGAGTACGCCTCCGATGGGCAAGCCATAGCCGAGGTGCGCATCGGGCATCATCGCCCCGGCGACGGCGACCGGCAGCATGCACGCGTTTTCCATCTGCTCGAGGCTCTTGTAGTCAAAGTCGACGCCGACCTCGCCCCAGAGGTGGTGGGGGGCAGGCTCGCGCGGCGTGAACTTGGCTTGAGCGCGCTTCTCGGCCAGCAAGACATCGACGAGCGGCGCGAAGTGGGGGTGCTCGGCGTACGACTCGGGATCCGAAACCAGAGCGGTAACCATGTCCCGGACTTGGGCGCGGGTGATACCCGAAGCCAATGCGTTCGAGCAGGCGGTGATCGCAACGCCCACGGCGGGGCCATGGGGGATGCCGAGGTTGACGAGTTCTCTTCCCTTCATGGGATTGCTTTCCAGTGAAGCTCTTTGGCGGAGCAGTTACCTATTCGGGGCCCTGGCTTGGCCCGAGGGACCTTGAGAAGTGCCCAGACATGCGCCAGGGTCTCTACTGTGTTCCTCTTTGAGGAACGGAAGTTGTGAAGGTGTCGGGTTGGGCATCCTAGGCATCGCTCCAAGTCCAATGCGTGGCTTTGCGGCAAGAAACGAACGCCGGAGTGATGGAATGCGCGCAATCGTGTTAGCGCTGGTCGCCGGGGTGTGCTGGGGCGTAGTTGCGCCACTCAGGCCCAGGTTTCTATTGGGGTACTCGCATATCTTCCTTGGACAATGCATCAAGCTACAACACCCACAAGCGAGTCAAAGAACCAGCCAGCAAGGGTTCACGCGCGGAGATGGCCGAGGCGATTGATGATCTGGATTCTCATTCTTGTTTCGATCTATGTTGGCTTGCTCACCCTCTTCTGGTTCGCGCAGGACGGGCTTGTATATCCACGCAAGTTCGCGGGCCAGCCGATCGCGAGTCGACCGCCAAGCGGAGCCGAGCAGGTCTGGATCGACGCCGAGGGCGCACGCGTGGAAGGCTGGTACTTTCCGCCAGCGGATTCGAGCCAGCCTCGCCCGGTCGTGCTCTACGCCCATGGCAACGCCATGCTCATCGACGATTGCCAGCAGTTCGCACAGATGTATCTCCAGATGGGTCTGGGCGTAATGCTGGTGGAGTTTCGCGGCTACGGCATCTCGGGCGGCCAACCATCGCAGCACGCGATTGTGCGTGACTTCGCTGTCTTTCGCGACTGGCTCGACGCGCGGCCCGAGGTCGGGCAGATCGTGTACCACGGCAGGTCGCTTGGCGGAAGCGTGGTGGCCCAACTTGCCCGGGAGCAAGAGCCCGATGCGATGATCCTGGAGTCCACCTTCACAAGTGTGAGTTCGTTTACAAATCGGTACCTGATCCCGCCGCTCCTGCTTCGCAGTCCATTCAACACCGCCAAGGCGCTACGCGAGATCTCGGCCCCCATCCTCATCATGCACGGCGAGTCAGACGAGATCGTGCCGATCGCTCAGGGACGACGGCTGCATGAGCTCGCGGCGGATTCACAGTTCGAGTCAATGGAGGGCGGGCACAACGACTTTCCAAGGGACTTTGACGGTTATGAGCGGTCAATCCGTCTGTTCCTTGCCGAACAGGGCGTGGTGCAGCCGTAAGTCTCCCGGCGATGCTGCTTCCGGTTCCATTCTCGGGCGGTAGACTGGAGTCGGAGGTGATCCATGGCTACTCGCAGAGCGTTTCTGGGCAGTGTCGGCGGGGCGATGGCGGTCGGCGCTGTGGGGCTTCGACGGGCGAGCGGTGCCGAGCTCGAACGTGAGCTTTCGGGCTTTGGTGGATCGCCCGAGGAGATCGCGCGGGACGAGGCCTATTGGGCGCCGATCCAGCGCGCGTTTACGGTCGACCGCAGCATTGTGAATCTCAACAACGGCGGGTGCAGCCCGGCGCCGCTCGTTGCTCAAGAAGCCCAGAAGCGGCACTTGGATTTCATGAACCAGAATCCGCCGCCGTTTGCGTTGTGGCAAGTGCAGGAAAAGCGTGCCGAGGGCGTGCGATCGCGCCTGGCTCGTCATTTCGAAGTCTCGCCCGAGGAGATCGCGCTGACGCGTAACGCGAGCGAGGGGCTGCAGATCCTCCAGTTCGGGTTCGACCTGCAGCCGGGCGATGAGGTGTTGTGCACGACGCACGACTACCCGCGCATGCTCAACACGTTCAAGCAGCGCGAACGGCGGGAAGGCATCAAGCTCGTCCAGGTCCAGTTGCCCGTGCCCGCCGAGGACGACGACGAGGTCGTGCGGCTCTAT
>JAJDDL010000252.1 GCA_029260335.1 Phycisphaerales bacterium
GCTGTTTGCGATCATTCTTTGTCTCGCCTCCCAACATGCATTTGCACAGTCCATGCTGGTCCAACCATTCCTTCAGCAGGCCACTCCCAACAGCATCTGGATCGTCTGGGAAACCACTAGCGGCGAGCAATCTCGCGTCGACTATGGCCTCACCGACAACCTGGGCTCCACCGCCGACGGCGAATCGATCCAAAGCCAAGGTGACAACCGAATCCACCAGACCCAACTCACAGGGCTCGATCCCGATACGACCTACTTCTATCGCGTCCAGACCGACACCGCCCAGAGCGAGATCCACAAACTCCACACCCCGCCGCTCGCCAGCGCCGAGCAGACCAGCCGCTTCGTGCTGTTCTCCGATGTCCAGCGCGACAACGGCAACAACAACAAGTTCGTCGAGATCGTCAACGACGGCATCCTCGCATACTCGGCACTCAACTTCGGGCCCGATGTTGAACAGGAACTCGACGCCGTCCTCTTGCCGGGCGACCTGGTCAACGCCGGCAGCAACTACTCGGAATGGAAGAACGACTTCTTCGACGAAGGCCAGAACTTGTTCTGGTCGGTGCCCCTTTATTCAGCCCTGGGCAATCACGAGCAAGACGCCCACTGGTACTTCGACTATCACCGCCTGCCCGAGAACGGCACCCAAGGCTTCATCGAGCACTGGTACTACTTCGATCATTCCAACGTCCGTGTCATCACCCTCGACAGCAACGGCGGCTATCGCAACAACCAGCAGCTCACCTGGCTCGATGGCGTGCTCGCCGACGCCGCGGCCGACGACGACATCGATTTCGTCGTCGCCCAACTCCATCACCCCTTCCTCTCTGAAGCCTGGATCGCGGGCAATACGGCCTATACGGGTGATGTGGTCAGCCGACTGGAGCAGTTCTCGACCCAAACCGGCAAGCCAAGCGTGCACGCATTCGGTCACACCCACGCGTACTCACGAGGCCAGAGCCGCGATCACCGCCATCTGTGGATCAACGTCGCCACGGGCGAGGGCAACATCGATTACTGGGGCGAGTTCGCCCAGAACGACTACGCCGAGTTCCAGAAGACCTTCCCCGACTGGGGCTTTGCGATCATGGAGATCCAGGCAGGCGACGACCCGACCCTGACCTTCAAGCGCTTGAGCCGGGGCAACGAGATCGAGTTCAAGGATAACGAGCTCATGGACGAGTTCACCATTCACCGCTACGCGGCTTCCCCCGACACGCCCAATCCGCTCGAACCGGCCGACGGCGCAACCGGAATCGACCCCGACGACACCAACTTGCGCGCCTCGGCGTTCAACGACTCGGATTCTGCCCTCCATCTCGAGAGCCAGTTCCAACTCACGACCGAGCCCGGCAACTACTCCAACCCAATCGATCACTGGCTGAGATTCGAAAACTGGTACTCGCCCGACGACGCCACCGGCCCGGGCAACGGCTACTACAGCGTCAACACCGTGACCGACCCAGACATCTCCCACATGAACACCGGCGGACTCGCAACCCAAACAACCTACTACTGGCGCGTGCGGTATCGCGACGACGGGCTCAACTGGAGCGAGTGGTCCAAGGAGTCGTCCTTCACCACCGGCCAACGCGCCGGGAGCGACAACCTGCTGATCAACCCCGGCGCCGAGAACGGGACCAATGGCTGGTCCGAACTCGTGCCGCCAATCGAGTCTATCCAGAGCGGTGATTGCGACGCCGGCAATGCCAACTCGGGCGCTCGGTTCTTCGCCGTCGGCGGCGTGTGCGCAGACGAGTCCCCGTTCGGCGAAGCCTACCAACGCGTGGACGTGAGCGAGTTTGCAGATTCGATCGACAGGTCCGTCGCGAACGCGTTCTTCGGCGGCGCGCTCCGCGATTGGAACGGCACGGACCAGCCCCGCGCCTGGCTCGAGTTTCTCGACGCCAACTTCGTACAACTCGATCAAAGCGAGGTGCTTCTCAGCCAACAACCCAACTGGGATGACCTGGACGCCACCTCGCCCATCCCCCCAACCACACGCTGGATCGAGTTCCACCTCTCGGGCACACGCAACGGGGGCACCGACAACGATTCATACTTCGATGACCTCTTCCTGATCGTCCGCACGCCCTCATGCCCGGGCGATCTCGATGGCGATGGCGACGCCGACGGCTCGGACTTCTTTGCCTTCCTCGACGCCTTCGTCGCACGCGATCCCATCGCCGACATCAACGGCGACGGCACCTTCGACGCCGACGACTTCTTCGCCTACCTCGACCTCTTCGTCCAAGACTGCCCGTGACATCACAGGCCCGACCGTGAGGAAGGGCGTTTACAGATCCTCGCTCTTCTTCCTGGCCTCTTCGATCCGTGTGTCAGATTCGTGCAGCTTCATCCAACACACACCGCCACTCAAGGGGTTTCGTTTTCGTCGTGCTCATGCAACTCCGAAAACGACCGATGCCGTCGCTCATCGTCCCGCTTGTACAAGCTGAACACGTCAAACAACCGCCCGTTCTCGTCGATCGCCTGAAACTCCAGGTAATCGCCGTTGACCGCGATGTACGCGAGATGGTGATACCGAGCCTTCTTGTGCCCAAACGGCGTGTTCGCCGGGTCAAAGTCCTCGAGCGATCCCCCACCCCCGGCTACCGTGATGTACACCACCCCACCCTTGTCGTACGTCGTCACGCGCCCATCAAGAATCGGAAACGTCCGCTCGTAATCGTGCACATGCCCTGAAAAGCAGATGTCCACGCCGTATTGCTCGAGCAACTTGATGATGTTCTGAACATTCGGGTCGCCCCGATTCGATGTCCCCTTGGTCGTATCCCCATAGTCATTCGAATCCGACGTATACGGCGGCTGGTGCAACACCGCAAACCGCCACCGAGCCTCCGACGCCTTCAACGCCCCCTCCAGCCACGCGAGCTGATCAGACCCAGGTCGCAAAGGCCGATTGCCATCGATCATGAAGAACTCGCTATTGGCAAACGTGAACGAGTAGTACGACTCGGGCTCGGGCAGGTCCATGTAGTCGTAGTAGTGCTTGGCGTCCTGCTCGTGATTGCCAAGCACGGGCATCATCGGCACCCGCCCCAACAACGGCTGCATGTTCGGAAAGAAATGCCCCGTCCAGTGCGACTTGTTGGACCCCGTCGAGACCAAATCGCCCGCGTGCACCATGAGATTCGGCCGATGCATGTACCCAAGATCAGAAACCCGCTTGACTACCTCGGGCTGGTCTTGGGTATCGCCAATCGCAACAAACGTGAACGCCTGGTCGGCCGCCGGCGCGGTACGGAACGAAAGCAACTCGGTCTCAACCTCGCCGCCTTGTGATCCCGCCGCGGCTATCTGATAAAAATACTTCTCGCCCGCCGAGAGCTCTTCGATTCGGAACGTGTGAATCACGCCGCTCGAAACCATTTCCAATCTCGGCGATCCGCTCTCGTGCCAATAGGTCAGCCGCGCCTTGGTCGGCATGTTCGTCTCGCAAACCACGCTCATCCCGTCGATGCGAGGCCAGATCAAGAACGGATCCACAAGCCACTCCAAAACCGTGTTCGTCCACGGCGCAAGCGAAGCCCGATCCGCACCCTTGCGATAGCGAGCCCGCACCGCCTCGGCATCCAGCGCCGTCGCCCCAAGCGATACCTCGCGGATCCTGCCGTCGAGCACATGCCGCTCGTTCGAATCGCGATACGCCCCGATCACCATGGGCGAGGAATCGTCATACAGAATCCGCCCGCTCTGAACCTCGCTCTCCCCGGCAAGCTCGCCATCGACATACAACCGAGTCGTTGCGCCATCAAACGTGCCCACCACGTGATGCCAGCGCCCAATCTCATACGCGCCCTCTCCCGTGACGTACGTCAGCAGACCATCCCCATCGTCCGCGCCCTCGGTGGAAACCGCAAATGTAAACGCCCGCTCGTCATAGCCGAGCACCCAACCCTTTTCATACCCGCCGTTGTCCTGCACGCACGAGACAATCCCGCCCCATCGCGTCGGCTTGTCGATCGAAACCCACGCCTCGACACTCAGAGCCTTCTTAGGCACAAAGAGCTTGGCTTTCGTGAGGTCATCGAAGACGACGAACTCGCTCTCACCGTCATCGAGCACGACGCCGCCGCCGAACTCGGTGGGACTGAAGACGTGTTCCCCGTCACGCCGAGCTCGCGGCGTGCCCCGCTCGGTCGCGAAACCCTCCCGCGCGTAATGCCCGTCAAAGCGCCACGTAGGCCAACTCGATTGCGAGAACGCGGGCCGAGCAACCAAGCCAATCAGAATCAAGCCGCTGACATGAAATGCACGCATGTGCCACCCCTCTCCACTCCAATGCTCTCAGACACACTCCAACAGGGTCCCCGGCACAGATTGATCCCAACTGACCTGTTCACGACCGGCCGGATTCGACCTGATCGCCGAGCGCTTCGTCCAACTCCCTGAGCGCCAAAGGCCAGTTCTCCTCGTGCCCGATACGGGATTTCTCAGAGACGAATCCCGAATGCGTCAAGCGGACTTCCGTGGCCGCCCCTTTGGCAACGAGCTCGATCCGAAGGATGGTCTCGGCTCCTTCCGTTCCCTCGGCGGTCCCATTTCCGGTCATCCAAGTCATCTCGATGAGCTGGTTCTCTTTAGCATCGAGGAACCGGCCGTAGTGCGGATGCCTGCCCCATTCGTCCCGGTTATAGAAAAAGTATGGCCGCCCCGGCTCCGGCACCATCGAAACCGTTCCCGCTTGGGCGAACCAGGTATCAAATCTCTCCGTCCACGCAGCGTAGACCTCGCTCGGCTTCGCATGGACGGTGTACTCGCACGTCATTTGCATCGCTCGCGCGGAAAGATCGGGGCGGGGTATGGAACTCACGAGGATCTCCTGAACCAGTCCAGCTTCGACAGCCTGAGTGTACTGGCGGTGCCGTGGTCTGAGGAGGCCTTGCGACGAAGGCCACGCGATTTGTCCGGACCTCTATCCCACCGAGATTCGGCGTGGCCTTCACTCGAAGACTCGCTCAGACCACGGCACCGTCATGAGGATTCGCGATCTCAGCCGCGAATCAGATCCAACGGCTCATATCGCTTGCCCAGAATCCGCTCGTGCCCCACCCCGAGCCACTGCTCGAGCACGCTCGCGTACACCCGC
>JAJDDL010000253.1 GCA_029260335.1 Phycisphaerales bacterium
GTTGTCGATGCGCGCAATGACCGTGACCTTTGTTGCTTTGGGGCTCTCGGCGGGCTCGGCCGCGGCCGATTCGTTCGACTGGACATGGAATCGCGGCGATTCGGGCAGCTACAGCCTGAACGACGCGGCCGGCTACTACGAGTCGGTCGTCGCGAGTTACAACCCAACCGCGCAGACCTTGTCCTGGTCGCTGACGTTCTCGAATCAGATCACCGAGGGCCTCACGCTTGCGCTCAACAACGGCGCCAACCCCAAGGGCCACGCTGGCGAGCTTGCGCTGCTCTACCTGGACGCGTCGGACATCGCCAACCCAGAGCTCCTGGCGTATGCGTACAACGGCAAGAACAGCCGCGATAGCTTCAAGGATGGTGACGGCAACACATCGGGCGATCAGACGCCCGACCTGATCCACGGCACGAGCGATACCAGCTGGATCTCAAGCCTCTCGGTCACCGACACCGGCGGCGGGAAGCGAATCTTCGATTTCACGATCGATACGAGCACCATCAACACCCATTCGCCCTTGTACCCCGACAACGTCGACCCCTGGTACGGCGTGGGCTGGGATAGCTCGCTCGGCCTGTGGCTCCACACTTATAAGAACCTGGCCAGCGCCTATGACAACGACGGTAAGTTGTCCCGCTGGGATCGGGATCGCGAGGGCTGGTTCGACGGCACCGGCTTCCCGACCGAACTCGTGCCATTGCCGGGAACTGCGGCGCTGGCCCTTGCAGGACTTGGCGGGATGGGCTTCACCCGTCGTCGGCGCTAGGCGTCCACGGACATCTCATGTGAACCAAAGCCGGCGCGAGAGCGCCGGCTTTTCTTGGTAGTCCGACGCCGCGGAGCCATACCCAAGCGATTAGCGGATTCGGCTAGTTCGACTCATCTGCGGCATTCGAAAACTTGAGATTCAATCCCGTCGACCGCTGGGCATCCACCTCGACGGTGGCCGGCTGGTCCTTGGCGTGCAGGATGACCTCGCCGCCGCCACGCATGGTCTGGCCGACACTTCCCAGGATGAGTTCGTCGGCCCAAGGCCTGAACTGGGTCGGTCGAAACTCGAAATCGACGACACCCGGCCCGCGATTCTCGATCTGCACGAGCGGAGCATCGCCTGTCACGGTCACGATCAAGGTGTCGCCCGAGGGAATCGTGGCCACGGCATTCTGGTGCCCGGCGCAACCAACGCTGAGCGCCAGGGCAACCAAGGCAATCGCCCGCGGAACGCTGCGTCGAAGAGTCTGCATCATGAATCGCTCCTGAGTCGGTATGCTCCGAGGAGTATACAGAAATGACCCAAGGAGTCGCCATGCGGCAGTTGATGACAAGGCGTTCATTCTCCAAGGCCTCGGTTCGGGCGGTTGCCGGAGGGCTCGCCGCACCTGCGATCCTGCCGAGCTTGGCGCGCGCAGGCGGTGTCGCCGTAAATGACCAGATCACCGTGGGCGTCATCGGCCTGGGCATCCGCGCCCGCAATCTGATGAACGGCGCGGGATGGCTCAAGAACGAGAACATCCGCATTCTGGCGGTCTGCGATGTCGATACCACGCGTCGTGAGGACCGCCAGAACATGGTGAACAAGGCGTACGGCAACACCGATTGCGACGCCTATCTGGACTATCACGAGCTGCTCGCACGGGATGACATCGACGCGGTCTGCATCGCCACGCCCGATCACTGGCACGCGAACATGATCCTCGATGCGTGCAATGCCGGCAAGGACATCTATTGCGAGAAACCCCTGACCTTGACGATCGGCGAGGCCAAAGCGTGCATCGACGCGGTGCGCAAGGCCGACCGCGTGTTCCAGACCGGCAGCCAGCAACGCACCGAGTATGGCCACAGGTTCGCTCAAGCATGCGAGCTTGTGCGCAACGGCCTCATCGGCAAGGTGCTCAACGTCAACGTGGGCGTGGGCGACCCCGCGAAGTGGTGCGACTTGGAAGCTGAAGAAATCGAATCCGGGCTCGATTGGGATCGCTGGCTCGGACCGGCCCCGTGGCGGGCGTATCACTCCGAGCTCAGCCCCCGCGGCGTGCATGGACACTACCCGCGCTGGCGCGCGTATCGCGAGTACTCGGGCGGGTACTTCACCGACATGGGCGCGCACCATTACGACATCGCTCAGTGGGGCCTGGGCATGGATGAATCCGGCCCGATCCGCGTGGAACTGCCCGAAGGATCGCGCGAGCCCATGCGCGGCGCTCGGCTGGTCTACGAGAACGGCGCGGTGATCACCCATGGTGGGCCGAGCGGGACGACATTCATCGGCACCGGGGGCATGATCCATGTCGATCGAGGGCGACTGACAAGCACGCCCGATGGGCTTCTGAAAGAGCCTCTGGGCGAGGACGCAAAGCTCTTGCCGAGACATCCCAATCACCTGAGCAACTGGGTGGATTGCATCCGCAGCCGAGAGCGGCCGATCTGCGATGTCGAAGTGGGCGCACGCACGATTACCTGTTGTCATCTGGTGAATCTGGCGTATTGGAATCAGCGAGATCTGGGCTGGGATCCGGCCGCGTGGCGGTTCACCGACGGAAACAACGCGTTGATGCACTACAAGCGTCGCGAGGGGTATGAGTTGCCGAGCGTTTGATGAACGCTATTCGCGAATCCCCGACGCGCGCTCTGCCGCCTTGACGACGTTGCGCAGAAGCACCGCGACCGTCATCGGCCCCACGCCGCCCGGCACCGGGCTGATGAACGATGCGACCGGCTGCACGCCTTGAAAATCCACATCGCCGACCGTGCGTGTCTTGCCGTCTTCGCCCCGGACGCGATTCACGCCCACATCGATGACGACAGCGCCAGGCTTTGTCATCTCGGATGTGATGAGCCCCGGCACACCGGCGGCCGCGATGAGGATGTCCGCCCGCTTGGTGAGCTCGGCAAGATCCGGGCTGAACTCGTTGCAACTGATCACCGTCGCCTCTTGACGCATGAGCAGCACCGCCAGCGGCTTGCCCACCACGTCGCTCGCCCCCACCACTACCGCAAGCTTGCCCTTGGGATCGATGCCCGTCGACTCGATGAGTGCTATCGCGCTCAGGGCCGTGCACGGTGCGTAGCCATCGCGGCCATACACGACGTTGCCGATATTCGCGGGATTCACGCCCTCGACGTCCTTGATCGGATCGATCAGGCGTTGGACGTCGTAGGGATCGACGCCTGGGGGCACGGGTAGGTGGAGCATGATCGCCGTGCATTGCTCTCGCTCGTTGAGCACCAGGATGCGCCCGGCAATGTCGTCAGCGCTGGAACACACCAACTCGTGGAGCCGATAATCGATCCCGAGTGTCTCACAGGTGCGCTTCTGGTTCTCTGCGTACACCCGGGACGGCCCGACGGCGTCTGGGGCTTGGCTCACCACGAGCAGCGCGTCCAGCCCGACACTCCCGCCCCGATCGCGCACGTGAGCCACGCGAGAGGCGAGATCCTCCCGGGAACGTGCTGCGAGCGCCTTGCCATCGATGATCGTTGCGGCCATGGGCCGGATCATAGCGGTGGGCATTCGGTCACTGCCAGTTCGATCCCTGCGAATCGGGGCGAGCCGCTCAGGCGCCGGCCATCGGCTCAACTGCGATCTCGAGCGTGTGCGGGCGAAGCGATTCGGGATAGCCATCACGTGCGTAGGTGAGCATCGTGTGGCGGAGGCTTGGCGAATCGAAGGGCCAGGGATCCATCGAGATGCGCGAACCAATCTCGATGGCGTAGTGGATTCTGACCTGCTCTGCCGAGCCCACCTGTCGGTAGACCTCGCCGGAGGACTCCGGTTTCGGCGTGCGAAAGAGGTCATACGCCAAGCGATCGCACAGCGCCGTGATGCGATCTTGCCAGTCCAGATCCGCCCGGGAGATCCTGCCCTCCTGGCAAAGCTCGCCCAAGGCGATCTCCAGTTGGTCTCGCATCTCCAGAGCTTGCGGGTCCTGGTCATCGCCGATCAACCGCAGGAGGTGACGCTTGGCGATGGCCTCGGCGACCGGGTCGTCCAAGGTCATCTCACAGCCCAGGCGGGCGATTTGGAGCCAGGTGGCCGAGCGGTCGGGGGTGGGCGGTTCCAGATCATCCAGCGGGTAGACATCGATCAAGCCGTAGTGCCAGTCGTGCAAGCTGACCCCGGCGATGAACGAGGCCCGGTTGATCGCCGGCGGATCGAGCCGCTCGTTGCCCCAATGCGCGGCGAGCATGCCTGCAAAGCGGGCGTGCTCGTGCTGGGTCACAATCACCGGCGGATCGGAAAGCCTAAACATGCCCGATGCTAGTGCGCGATTCGGGCAATCCTCGATTCTCAAACGCAAGTACTATTGCCCCAGTGCCAGCCAAGCCCAAACACGAGAAGAGGATCGGCGAGCTGCGAGACTTGCTCGAGCGGGCGAACCGGGCGTACTACACCGATACGTCGCCCATCATGTCCGATCGGGAGTTTGATGAGCTGTTAAGCGAGTTGCAACGACTCGAAGCGGAGCATCCGGAACTCGATGATCCCAATAGCCCGTCCCGCCGAGTGGGCGGCGAGCCGATCGAGGGCTTCCAGACCGTCGCGCACGCAGTGCCGATGCTCAGCATCGACAACACGTACAGCGAGGAGGATCTCGCAGAATGGCACGCCCGGATGCTGCGCCTGATGGGCAAATCCGAGGGCGACTCGCTCTTTGGTGACGCCGAGCAAGCCGGAGGGCCACAAGCCGCGTTTTGTGTCGATCCCAAGGTCGATGGGGTCGCGATCAGCTTGCGCTACGAGCAAGGCGAGTTGGTGCGTGCCGTGACTCGGGGCGACGGGCGCAAGGGCGACGATGTCACCCACGCGATCCGAACGATCCGTTCGATCCCGCTGAGGCTTCAGAGCAAGGGCAAGCTTCCTGCGGTGCTGGAGGTCCGAGGCGAGGCGTTCATCCCCAACATCGAGTTCGTGCGCATTAACGAGGAACGCGATGCCGAGGGACTCGAGGTGTTCATGAACCCTCGCAACGCCTGCGCGGGGACGCTCAAGAGCCTGGATCCAAAGGTCTCGGCGCGTCGCAAGCTTGGGTTTATTGCGCACGGGCGGGGTGAGATCGTCGACGGCTTCGCCGAGGGACACTCTCATTTCATTCGGCGGGTGGGTCAGTTGGGTCTGCCGGCGGGCGAGCACTTGCAACTCTGTTCGACGCTCCAGGAGATTGTGGAGGCGATCAGGCGATTCGACGCCGATCGCCATGATCTGGCATTCGCGACCGACGGCATGGTCGTTCGCGTCGATTCGTATGACGCGCAGGCGGCGATGGGCGCAACATCCAAGAGCCCGCGATGGGCGATCGCGTACAAGTTCCCTGCCGAGCAGAAGCCAACGGTTCTGATCGGAGTTGATCACCAGGTTGGCAAGACCGGCAAGATCACGCCCAGAGCCGAGATGGAGCCGGTGCTGCTCAGCGGCACGATGGTCCGCCACGCAACCCTGCACAACTATGGGCAGATCGCCAAAAAGGACATCCGTATCGGAGACACGATCGAGGTCACTAAAGCCGGCGAGATCATCCCGTACGTCCTGGGTGTGGTGCAGAGCAAACGCCCGAAGAGTGCCAAGAGGATTAAGCCGCCCGAGCACTGTCCGGTATGTGACGCTCCGGTCGAGATTGGCGGACTCGAGGAAACCTCGGATCCGGCGGCGGAAACGACACGATTCTGTGTCAATCCAGAGTGTCCGGCACAGATTCGAGAGAAGCTCGTGTGGTTTGCGGCTCGAGGCCAGATGGATATCGACGGCTTGGGCGAGCGGACGATCGATCAGATTCGAGCCACGGCGTTGCCGAGCGATGATCCCAGGAGGGCAGCACTCGGAGTACCGGCAGATGTTGCAGAGATTCCCCTAGGACATTTCGCCGACATTTTCGGCCTGAAGAACCATCAAGCGGCTCTTCTTAAACTGGATCGCATGGGCGAAAAGAAGGTGGAAAAGCTGTTATCTGGCATTGAGAGGGCAAAAGCTCGCGGATTGGCCAAAGTTGTAGCCGGAATGGGCATCCGCCATGTAGGGACTTCAACGGCCCGATCGTTGGCTCGTATTTTTCATGACATTGAATCGCTGCTCGAGGCACCGGTCTGGCAACTCATGCCAAATGCCGTGAACTCCATGAGCGAGCAGCAACGGACAGATCTCACGGGATCCAACCAGAAAATCGCAGATCCAGCAGACACAGGCCTGGGGGCGTTGACCGCGCCGGTTGTTTACGCGTATTTGCACAGCGAAGCCGCCAAGAGCACATTTGACCGCTTGAAAGCAGCCGGTGTGAGCCTGAGGAGCGTGGATTACGTCTCTGCAACGGATGCGATCGATCGGCCGCTGAGCGGAAAGTCAATTGTGATAACTGGTACACTGGAGCGATTCAAGCGCCAAGAGCTCAAGGAACTATTGGAACGATTGGGCGCCAAGGTATCGGGATCTGTGAGTGCAAATACTCACATTCTTGTTGTCGGTGCAAACCCCGGTTCAAAGCTGGCAAGAGCCAGAGAACTTAGGGTGGAAACCTGGGATGAGGCCAGAGTGAGCCAAGAACTGGCTATCTAGGTAAGAGTTTCCATGCAGTTTAATGGGTGGTTCCGGGTAAAAAGGGGTGAATCCCGCGATTGATTGGCACAAATTCGTGCATGGTAGTTGATTAGTAGCTAGGGTTTCTCGTTAGAACCTGGGTCAAAAGACCAAGGGAAACATGGGCATTTTGCATGGGGTGTTTCCGTGACAGCAACCTTGGAAGGCGACCATTTGAAACTTGCGAGTGATCAAGCGTGGGAAGCTCTGGTGCAGACACCAGGGGTTGGAGTGAACGTTTGCACCGGAGACGGGCGAACGCTCTTCGCCAACGACACCGACAACGAGCTTTATTTCGGCGATGGCAGCAAGGGGTCCGACTCTTATGAGTGGTCGGGACGATTCCCCAAGGCCTGGTCGGCCGAACGGCTGGAATACGTGAAAAACGCGCTCAGCAGCGGCCAATCGCTGCGTGTTCGGTCGGTTTGGCGCGGGGCACAGCTTGTGTCGCTCTTCCAGCCGATCGCGGGCGAGGATCAGTGTTTGATCGTGAGCAACAAGGTCGCCGGCCCCTTGGGTGAGTCAATGGCGGACATTGCCCGCTCGCGATTCGTGAGTCTGGGCGTGATGTCCAAGCTCAGCCCTCGCGAGGTCGAGGTCATCGCGCTCATTGGCCGGGGCTTGCCAACGCGGGATATCGCCGAGCTGTTGGACCTCAGTCCGAAGACGGTCGAGAAGCACCGCGATGCGATCGTGCGCAAGGTTGGCGAGCGGAGTCGAATCCGCTTGGCCGAGTACGCGTACGACGCGGGGCTTGAGCCCGAGGACGCGAAACTCGATCGCGTCTAGGCGACGCTTCGCTCGCTTTGTCACATCAAGGCTTTGTCACACCAAGAGATTCGCGGCGATGTCTGCGATCACATGGGCGATGACGCATGGCCAAAGCCTGTTGGTCAAGATGAAGATGAAGCCCGTGATTCCGCCGAAGAGGATGGCGCTGAAGACCCCGTAGGGCCCTTGGTACGCGTGATACGACGCGAAGAGGGCCGTCGAGATCGCTACGGCAGCGACGGGAGAGCCGAGCAAGTGGCGAAGTCGCGTGATGAGGTAGCCCCTCATCACCAGTTCCTCGGCAAAGCCATTGGCGATCGACATCGCCACGAGCCAAACCACGCCGGCGGTGCCAAGCGGCGCGGCACCCTTACCTGATCCGAGATCAAGCCACTCAGTTGGGATTGCTCCAATCTGGCCAAGGTGCCACACGAAGATCGCGGTGTGGTAATACAACCACCACCAGCAGTAGAACATGATCGCACCCGAGACCAGATCCACGACCAAGTAGGGTCTGCCCAAGCCGATCGATGCGCAGCCGTCCCCATTCAGCTTCAGGATGTAGAGCACGACTGCGCTGATGCTCAATGAGCGGATGATGAGAGCAACCGATTGCAGGGCGAATGAACTCCACTCGGCAGACGGATCTACAAGTGCCATGAACGCGTTGAACAGATCGGGCACGAAGGCGAGAGCCAGAACAACGAGGACCTCCATTTGGATCCGCCGTTTGTCGCCGAGCGGGGCGGGCAACGGCGCGAACATCTGATGGTCCAGTGACTCTTGCGCTTCTGCTTCTTGAGGTTCTTGAGGTTCATCCATGGCAGGTTCAGGGTACCGGAATCCGCCTAGGTTCCATCACTTGGCTTGAGGTGTGCAAGGACGGCT
>JAJDDL010000254.1 GCA_029260335.1 Phycisphaerales bacterium
GATGGCCGAGATCGCGCGTGCGGGGGACAGCAGCAGAATCCTGGCATTTCACATTTGTGATTGGCTCTCAGATTTGCGCGACCCGCTCAACGATCGTGGGCTCATGGGTGAGGGGTGCATCGATCTGAAGAGCATCTCGCAAGCCGTGGATGAGGCGGGGTTTCAGGGTGCACGCGAGGTTGAGGTCTTCAGTGATCGTCTGTGGTCGATGGATCAGGACGCGTATCTTGAGCGGATCGTGGACGCGTATTTGGCGATGTGATTCGGGCCGTTTTCTAATAATCCTCTCGCGGATTCGACGTGTGGCGAGGTGCACGCGGGCGAGGCTTGACGGGATACGTCACCGAAACTCCAATCCAGTAAGTCGATGCACACCAGTCGTTTCGGGATTCTCGCGGACGATCTCAAGTCTCAATCTTGCGTTGCCCGTTGGCCCTACATAGACCGCATTTGCCCGCCGAATGAGTCCGGTTCTGAGACCAGACTCCCGGCCAGATTTACCCGCAATGAGAATCTAGATTTGGCGAGAATTTTGGGGCACGGGGGTATATCATGAATAGTTGATCGCGAATTCTGCTTAGTGGTGTTTGCAGGAGACCCAGAGCAATGGCGCAGGCCAATGCACCAACCAGACGACCGCCGCTCGCGGGGGCTCCCAAAGCGAACGATGTCTCCAGATCAGCCACGGTCGACTACGTGATCTCCGGGCACCGCGATCCGGATCCCAAGCGGCACCACGGCACCAACTCTCAGCACAAACTCAACGACGCCTGCATGGATCTGTATGGACAGCCCCAAGCGGTCGCCGTGATTCCACAACTCGAAGGTTTGCAAAGTGCGGCGGATGTATCGCCGCGATGAAGGAGATGGTCATGAAGGCTAAACGAATGCTCGTTGTTGCAGGAATCTGCTCCCTGGCATGCTCGGCGCTCGGCCAGATGGTGGCACCCGCGGAGATATCGCGCAAGACCAAGGAATGTCTGGAGTGCCACCAGCGGCTCAATCCAGGCTTGTACCAGCAATGGGGCGAGAGCAAGCACTTTCGAGGCAACGTCGGCTGCTATGAGTGCCATCAGGCAGACCCAGATGATGTCGACGCGTTCAAGCATGAAGGCTCGACCATCGCCATTCTCGTGACTCCCAAGGACTGCGCGAAGTGCCACTCCAAGGAGGTCGAAGAGTTTTCGGGCTCGCACCATTCCAAGGCCGGGCGCATCCTCGGCTCGCTCGACAACGTGCTTGCAGAGGTTGTCGAGGGCAATCGGGGCATGCGAACCCTCGGATTCCCAGACGGTGTGTCTGCGGCCGCGGTCAATGGCTGCTGGCAGTGTCACGGCTCGCAGATCAAGGTCTTGCCCGGCGGCAAGCTTGACCCCGCGACCTATCCCAACTCCGGCATCGGTCGGATCAACCCCGACGGAACCGAGGGATCGTGCAACGCGTGCCATACCCGCCACGACTTCTCCGTCGCCCAGGCTCGCCACCCCGACACCTGCGGCAAGTGCCACCTCGGCCCCGATCACCCGCAAAAGGAGATCTACGAGGAGTCCAAGCACGGCATCAACTTCTTTTCTAAGGAAGATGAGATGAACCTGGACAACGCCAAGTGGATTGTGGGCGAGGACTATTGGGCAGCCCCCACCTGCGCGACCTGCCACATGTCCCAGACCAAGAATCAGCCGGTCACCCACGACATCGGCATGCGTATCAGTTGGAACAACCGGCCGGTGGTCTCGATCCGCCCGGAGATGTCCGACGCGAAGATGGGGCTGCCCGGTAAGGACGTGCCGTGGCAGATCCGCCGTCAGAACATGCGTGATGTGTGCCTCAGTTGCCACCAGAACCAATGGGTGGACAACTTCTATGTGCAATACGACGCACTCGTGGAACTCTACAACGAGAAGTTCGCCAAGCCCGGCGCCGCGCTGATGGCGCTCGCCAAACCGCTCAAGAGCCAGGTGCCGTTTGCCAACAAGATCGACTTCACCTGGTTTGAGCTCTGGCACCATGAAGGACGGCGAGCCCGGCACGCCGCGGCCATGATGGCGCCCGATTACACCCACTGGCACGGTACCTACGAGATCGCACGGAACTTCTATTCCGAGTTCATCCCTGAGCTGCGCGAGCTTGCCGAGCACGGCATGCACTCCGAGGATGCCCAGCTTGTTGCAGCGGGCAACGCCCTGAACGACAAGATCGACGAGGTGCTCAACTCCGACGATCACAAGTGGTTCCTGGGCAAGATGGATCCCGATGAGGCCGAGGCACGCAAGCAGGCTGCCCAAGAGTTCAAGAACCGCTACAAGGACGACTGATTCGACCTGATCGCCGAGCGGCGTCCGGAAGCCCGGTCGCCGCTCCTTTTTTTTTCGACGGAGGTACTCGATGAAGGCTCGTCACGATTGGCATCGAACGCGTTTGGGCGGAGTCGTGCTGTTTCTGGGTTCGATCCAGTTCGCGGTCCCCGTGCTTCTGTTGACCGCCGCGGCGCTGGGCTATGGAACGTGGGTTGAGTCAGCGCACGGTCCGAGCCGAGCCGGTGAGCTCGTGTACGGCTCGTGGTGGTTCATCTCGCTCATGGCGTTGATCTGCACGATCCTGACGCTCGCCGTGGTGACTCGCTATCCGTGGAAGCGCAAGCACACGGGATTCATGATCGTGCATGTCTCGTTGATCACGATCATCGTGTCCGGGTTCGTCACTTTCTTTACCAAGGTCGAAGGCGAGATCGCCCTGCAAGAGGGGATGAGCACAGACTCGTTGCGCACCGGGCAAAGCGAGCTGCAACTGCTCCGCCACGAGGCCGGTGAGTTCGAGCTCGTCGACGCGAGTTTCGTCGACGGTCCGGGGCTTGTCGAGATGGACGGAATCGAGTTCGAGATCATCGAGCAATGGGAGAACTCGATCCAGGAAACCGTGGTGCTCGATGACGGGAGCAATGAGCTGCACGCCGTGGAGCTCTCGTTCGATCATCTGGGCGAGGAGGCCTACTGGGTTGGCCAGCTGCGCGAGGGCGAGCAGCCGCCGAACCTCGGTGGCGTTGCGATTCGTGTGCTCCCTCAGGGGCAGTCGTGGTCGCCTCCGAATCCTGACGAGTCCGCGCACGCGGCCTTCCACCACGCCCAAGGCACCGGGCACATCGATCTGGGCGAGCTGGGCGATGTGGTGAGCGAGGGCTGGTCGATCGAGTCCATCCGTCGGTTCAAGCACGCCCTGGTCGGACCGGATGGGATCGGCGAGGGCGACTCCAACCGTGACAACCCCGCAGTCGAGGTCATTCTCGCGCATGAAGACGGCTCGCGCGAGCGGCATATCGCGTTCGTTCGCTTCCGCGGCAACGTGAACAAGAAGACCATCGAGGGCGAGAGCTTCTCTGAACTGGTCCTGAGCTACGAGGGCGAGGAGCTTGACATGCCGACCCTCGTCATCACCAGAAACGGTGAAGCGAGTTCGGCGCTATTCGTGACCCCAATGGGTGAGCGGGCCGAGTGGGAACTCGCAGGCGACGGACCTTGGACCTTGGACCTTGGCCAGGCGACCTGCATTGTGCATCACGCGTTTGGAAACGCCCGGGGAACGACGCAGCTCGTCGAGGCGGCGATGGGCGAAGAGAATACGCCCGCGCTGCGAGTGCGTGTGCTGAACCAAGCCGAGGGTGATGACCAAATGAGTCCTGAGCCCATGACAATCGCCTGGGGGCAGCGCGTGATGGTGCCGACCGACGATCGGGTCGTGGGGCTGAGCTATGCACCTTCCACTCGCCCGATTCCCTTCTCGATCGAGTTGGTGGAGTTCCGCAAGCGGGACTACCCAGGGTCGGAGCAGGCCATGGCCTTTGAGTCCGACGTGCGATTTGCGATCGGCGACGGCGAGCCGCAGGAGCAGACTATCTGGATGAACAACCCGCTGGAGTACGACGGCTGGAAGGTGTATCAAGCCGGCTTCGTCGGGTCGAATGTTTCGATATTTCAGGTCACCAAGGATCCGGGGCTGATCCCGATGTACATCGGATGTACCGCGTTGTGCCTTGGGATCTTAATCATGTATTACTGCAAGGCGTATTCACACGGGCATCCGGGCATGCCCGAGGTCTTTCGCGCAGAATCGAGGAGCGTGAGTGATGCGAGCGAAGTGTGTGTTGATGGTGGTGCCTCTGCTGGCAGCGATGATGCTCGGCGCGGGGCCGAACAAAGCCCAAGCCAATTGGAAGACGAGCTTTGCCAAGATAGCGATCCAGGATCGCGGTCGGACGATGCCGCTGGACTCGTACGCACGACGCGTCGCAGTCGATCTCACCGGGCGCACAAGGTGGGCTGAGGGGCGCGGGCCTGCCGGGTTCACCGGTCGTGATCACATTGATCTGCTGGCCGATCTGCTGTTCCAGCCCGACGAGATGCTCCATCAGGAGTTGATCCCGGTGGAGCGCAAGAGCCTGAAGGAAAGTCTGGGTCTGGATCCCGACCAGCGGTTCTTTGAGCCCGAGACGCTCATGTCCAATGGCGAGCTGCATCGGATCGCTCAGGAGGCACAGACCAAGAAGCAGCGCAACAATCGATATCACCAGACGGGCGATGAGAAGGCAGCGGTAGAGGCCGAGCAACGCCTCTCGGTGGTCGCGTTCTTTCTCTTCGACGGGAGTCTGTCGCTCGTGCCTGTGGAGGGTACGGACACCTTCGCAAGCGTTGGCCTGGCACAAGCCTCGCATGGCACCGACGACGTGCAGCAGGCACTTCGCGCTACGCGAGAGGTGTATGTTGCCGGCGGAGACTTGAACGCGAGCATCGCCGCTCTCATCGGTGCGATCGAGTCGCATGGTGCCATTGATCAGTCTGTCCAATCGAAGCTCTCGATGGAGGTTCTGTATAACCAGCACAATCCGTGGCGCAAGGCCGCCGTGGCGACCGTGCTCGCGCTGCTCCTGCTCACGCTCCGGTGGATCGTTCGTTCCAAGATCGTCACGGTCCTGATGGCTCTGGCGATTCTTTTTGCGATCGGCGAGCAGATCTTCGGCCTGTGGCTCCGCGTCTCCATCCTCGAGCGAGCGCCGGTCTCTAATACCTATGAAGCGCTGCTCTGGATGGGCGTGGTCGCGGTGGTCATGGGGATCGTTGGGCAACTGATTCAGCCGAAGAGCTGGTATCTGGCAGCGGGCCTTGGCGCTTCGGTCCTCGCGATCTTGTTCTCGATGCTTGTTCCGCTGGCCGATCAGACCAACTCGCTGCCGGCGGTCCTGCGTTCCAACTACTGGCTCATCATCCATGTGCTGACGATCGTCGCGTCCTACGGCGCGTTGCTGCTTGCCGCGGTTCTCGCGCATGTGTATCTGGTCAAGGACATCCTGATGCGCCGCCCGTCCGAGCACTCCGCGCGCGTGATCGTGCAGGTCTATCGCGTGATGCAGATCGGGGTCGTGCTGCTCACCGCCGGGACCATCCTCGGCGGTGTCTGGGCCGCGGATTCCTGGGGCCGGTTCTGGGGCTGGGATCCCAAGGAAACCTGGTCGCTCATTTCGATTACCATCTACTTCGCGCTGCTGCACGCCCGCTATGTCAAATGGATCGGCGAGTTCGGCCTCGCCGTCGCGGCGATCGTGGGGTTCCTGGCGATCGTCTGGACCTTCTACGGCGTGAACTACGTCATGGCGACCGGCCTGCACTCCTATGGCTTCGGCTCCGGAGGCGAGAAGTGGGTCGCGCTGTGGGCATTGCTGGAAGTGGCGTTCGTCGTCCTTTGCCTCGCGCGTAGACACGCTGGCACGGGCCCGCCCCGAGCCAACATCGAGCCAGCGCACTAGCCCCCGGGCTCTGCGGGGTGAGACTGATCCGAACCGACGCGGCGTCGTGATGTTCAATCTTGCGGCTCACACGATATGATGGGCTCTTTGGCCCAGTGGGCTCAGCGAAGAGGACGTCACGATGCCAACGCTAGAAACGCGCGTCAATGGTCTGACGCTTGCGAATCCGTTTGTGATTGGATCGGGTCCGCCGGGGACCAACGCCAAGGTCATCGCCAAGGCCTTCGACGAGG
>JAJDDL010000255.1 GCA_029260335.1 Phycisphaerales bacterium
GTCGCTCGGTGCGAGCTCAAACACCTGTTCGCCTGTTGTTGCATCAAAGACGTAGGCCGCTCCAGATTCTCTGCCATTGAAATCTGCGCGTCTCGCCCCAACGAGCAACTGATGCGAGTGCATGCTCACCGAAGAACCGAACCCGTCCTGAGGTGCCCCGTGGTCGGGCAGAACCAGGTCCGTTTGCTCTCCGGTATGAAGATCGAAGAGATAGACTGCTCCGGATCGAGCGTGGAGCCCATCATCGAGCCTTGCGCCAACTGCCGCCTGCGCGCCTTCCATCGAGACCGACCACCCAAACTGGCTGAACTCCAGAGACTCAGACGCGACGAGTTTGTGGCGATGTGATCCATCGGGGAGGTTGACGACGTATGCCGATCCGGTGTCTTCTCCGTGGACGTCGTCGCCGACAGCCCCGATTACGCCGACGAAGTCGCCGATGACAACAGATATCCCGTAAAGATCGCCAGCCTGCCCATCCGCTGCAGTCAGCTTCGCGAGCTGTTCGCCTGTTTGCACGTTGAACAAGTACGCGGCTCCCGCGTCCTCACCGAGCGTGTCATCGCCCCAAGCGCCGACAAGCGCGAGATCGCCCTTGACTGCCACCGACCAGCCGAACTGGTCTTGCGGTTGTCCCTCCTCGGGGACGAGCTTGCGGAGTTGCTCGCCGGTCTGCGCGTCAAACACGTAGACCGATCCTGAGTTCTGGCCATTCGCATCATCGCCCCATGCACCGACAAGCGCGAGCTCCTCGCTCAACGCGACCGATCCACCAAATCGATTCAGGAATGGCCCGCCGTCATCGGCCGTCAGCCGAGCGATCTGTTGACCGGTTGTCGTGTTGAACAGGTACGCGGAGCCTGGGTCGACGCGGTCGGCACGCACCGCTCCCACGATCGCGGTCCTGCCAACTACGTCCACAGAGCCTCCGAACCAGTCATCGGGCTCGCCGCCCCTGGGGACGAACTTGCCTATCTCAGTCTGTCCAACAAGAGGCGATGTGAGAAGGAGAACGACGAGTGCAGCAATTCGCATTTCCGGCTCCAGGGATGGGGGTTTCACCTTAAGCTCTAGGGTGGCTCAATGCAAGCAATTCCGCGTTGCCTGGAGTTCTCTTCACGCCTGGAAGGCATGCAAGAACTCGGAACGCTAAATCACGCTCGCATTCTCGGCCAAACTCATTGTAGCAAGAGAATGGTCTCTTCGATCTCTTCGCCCCGCGCCTCGGCAAACCCTCGCTCGGTCCTCACTTCCTCGAAGCCGCACCTGCGGAGCACAGTGAGCGACGCGAGATTGTCCGACGCCGCGGCTGCGTGGATCGGCCGCTCGGTCACGATCTCCAAAAACGCCCGCAGCGCCGCCGAGCCGATCCCCTTGCCCCAGTGCTCGCGCGCAAAGCCGTAGGTGACCTGAGGTTCGGCATCGATCTCGTAACGCGCGATGGAGCCGACGATCTCATCGTCATGCATCACGGTGAACGCACGCACGGTCGGATCTTCGAGCAATCGTGCCCAACGTGCGCAGTACGCCTCGCGATCGAGCTGGTCCTTGTTCGTAAACGCCGCCTGGCGCATCGACACCGGATCAGAGAAGATCTCGTGCATGAGCGAAAGATCAGATACGCGCATCGGACGAAGCTCGACGGCGATTCCCATCGATCATCCTCCCCAGTGGCGAGTGATCGCTAATCCAACGCCGCGGCACCCGAGACGATCTCGGTGAGCTCGGTCGTGATCTGTGCCTGGCGGGCACGGTTGAAGTCGCGGTTGAGCTTGTGACGCATCTTCCCTGCGTTGTCGGTCGCGGCTTTCATCGCAACCATCCGGGCGATGTGCTCAGACACAATCGCGTCCTTGAACAGCTGGTAGAGCAGCGCCTTCGCAGCCGCGGGCACGACCCGGTTCAGCAGCTCGTGCTCGGACGGGCTGAACTCGTACTGCGCCTTGACGCCCGTGTCCTCGCCGTCGGACTCGGCCTTGAACGGCAGCAGCTGCATCAACTCGGGCTTCTGCTTGCCCGCAGAGATGTATCGCATGCTCACAACGCGGACCGCCGAAACCTCACCCGCGACGTACGCATCGATGTAGCTCTGGCAGAGCTTCTCGACATCCTCGTAGGTCGGCGTGTCGCCGAAGTGAGTGTGGAGCGTCTCGACCTTGATGCCGTTGAACTTCAGGGCGGTTGCACCCTTCTTGCCGACGACCTCGAGGGTGCCTTCGCTCGCCTTGGGATTGCCCCGGAGGTGGTTGAGCGCAACGCGGATGACCGAGCCGTTGTAGGGACCACACAAGCCGCGGTCGGACGTGATGAGCAGCGTGAGCTCGGGCTTGTCGGCGCTGCCGGGCACGCCCGAGAGCAGCGGATGGTCGGCCTCCGAAGCCTCGGCGAGCTCGCGCACGAGCGTGAACAACGCCTCGGTGTAAGGCTTGCCAGCTTGCGATGACTGCTGCGCACGAGCGAACTTGCTCGTGGCGATCATCTGCATGGTCTTGGTGATCCGCCGGATGTTGTCGACGGCCTTCAGACGCTTCTTAATTTCGCGTGATTTGCCCATGGGACGGCAAGGATAGGAGGCTCAGAAGCGGCAGGCAGGAGGCAAGAGGGAATAGGCAGTGGGATCGGACAAGCCCGAGCCCCTGTTGCCTACTGCCCCTTGCCCATTGCCCCGTTTCCAACCAGCTCCAGACCATCGTGAGCCAAACGGATCCCTGCCGGCAGACCCCGATTGGTCGCCTCGTGGGGCAGGTTGTGGGCCATGTGGACGAACCAGGTCTGGGTCGCCTCGACCCGGCTGGCGACCTCGACGGCCTCATCCAGGCTGAGATGAGTCGGATGACGGCGGGTCCGCAGGGCATCGAGCACGAGGGTCTTCAGGCCCTGGAGCTTGGGCCAGGTCTCCGGGGGGATCGCCGAGACGTCGGTGCAATAGGCCAGGGGGAGCAGGCCCTCGCTCTGGCGTTGGAGTTCTGGGTCGATCGCCTCGATGCGAAAGCCGAGGACCGGGAGCCTGCCGTGGAGGAGCTTGATCGGCTCGAAGCGCACGCCGAAGAGTTCGAGCGGCTGGGCGATACTGATCGTGTTGGCGATGAGGTCGGCGACGAAGCTGTCGTTCTTGTTGCGCTCGCGATGGAAGATGTGTGAGTACACCGTCTCGACGCTCTTGCGTGTGTGTTCGTCGGCGTAGACATCGATGGGCGTGCCCATGGCGATGTTGAACCGGCGAACCTCGTCGAGACCCCAGGTGTGATCGACGTGATTGTGCGTGAACAAAATCGCGTCCAGGCGTTGCAGATTCGCGCGCAAGGCTTGTTGGCGAAAGTCCGGGCCGCAATCGACGAGGATGGTGCGATCCTGACCCGATCGATCGGTGAAGCGCAGGCATGCGCTTGTGCGCAGGCGATTGTCGTGCGGATCGGCACTCGTGCAGACCTCGCACGAACATGCCAGGGCGGGGACGCCCGCGCTGGTTCCGGTGCCGAGAAAGGTAAAACGCATCGCGGGAGGCTAGGCGAGGATTTCTCGGACCGTCAGGCTTGAGCCCTCAGTGGCCATGGCGTGCGAACAGATCCCGTTCTTCCAAGGCCCTTGTTGGTGGTCTTGAGCGAATGTGCATAATCCCCTGTGGAGGGTAACTTCATGAGACGCACGCTTGTAGCCCTGGTGTTGATCGCCTGGACTGGGGTCGGCCTTGCCGACATCATGAGTGACGATGGCAAGTACAAGGGCATCACGATTGAAGGAGCTCGGCTGACGCGCTTGCAGACCGCACTCACCGAGATGGAGCAACTCGGTGTGAACCATGGCGACCAGGAGATCATTGACTGCGCCAAGTGTCTCAAGGACATGCTCGCGCACCATCGCATCTGTCTCGAAGATGGCACGCATGACTCCGCCGCATCTACGTGGAGCGGCAAGGTCGCCGGCAAGTGCGGCGACGCGGGCGATGCCATGCACATCGGCAAGAAGACGCTCAACGGAAGGCTCGACAGCAAGAGCATCATGGCCATCCTCGCCCATGAATGGAAGCACACGACCCAATCGCGATGCGATCCCGAAGCCGATCGCGAGGTCGAGGGCTATTCCGCAGGCAAGCACATCCTCACTGTTTGCGGCGAAACCAACACCGCCCGTTCCCGCTGGTACGACAAGATGATCGCCAAGTGGCAAGCAAGGGTGCGACCGGGCGTCCGCACGCCGGGCGAGGGCGCTCGCACGCGCAAGGGCTCGGACTCTGCGAACCCACCCACGGACTACACCGTGTTCTCGGGTGAATCGGAGTTCTGGTTTGGCGATCCCAACGGACCGCTCGACGAGTCATTCCCCCTCCAACGGTTCGACAATGGCAACGCAATCGACCCCACAGACCTGTTCATCGTCGAGAGCCAGTTCTTGCCCGCGGGCTCGGTCGTCGCGATCGTGCTCGGCATCGACGTGATCGATGAAACGACCGGCGTCATCCAGTTCTACGACGTCAACTCGCAGACTCTGCAGGTGAACCCGCTCTTTGAGCAGATCTTGCCGGGCATTCATCCCTTCACCGGGCATTTCTATGAGGATCCGGATACGCAGTTCAATCGGCTGTACGTGCTCGACACGCTCAA
>JAJDDL010000256.1 GCA_029260335.1 Phycisphaerales bacterium
GAGCGATGATTCGGCGGCGATGGTGCGCGAGCGGTTTGCGTGGGCCGAGTTGATCGAGTTAGAAGCCAATGTCGCAATCGAGGGATTCAATCGAGGCGCGGAGCGATCGGATCGCGAGTTCGTGCTCATCCTCGACGATGATTCCTGGCCCGAGCCGGGCGCAATCGAGCGTGCCATGGCCTCGATGCGAGTCGACGGGCGCCTCGGCGGCACCATGCTCCATCGCCAACACCCACAGACCGACGAGTTCGAGTGGCCGTTTGATCGAGTCCATTCCCCCCAGCGCGCGTGGCCCGACATGGGGTGCGGCAACCTCGTCCGCACCGAGGCATGGAGGCAGGTCGGCGGCTATGAAGCGGCTTTCTTCCTGTATCGCAACGACACCGACCTGGCGCTCAAGCTCCTGGGCGCGGGCTGGGATGTCGCGTTCGATCCCCACGACAAAGTGCAGCACGACAGCCTCGTGGTCAAGCGCAAGACGCCCCGGTGGTTTGAGCTGAGCACGCGCAACTGGGTGTGGATGTGCAAACGCCACGGGCGAGGGGTCGGCCGAGTGCCGGCGATTCTGCTCGGGTGGCTCTGGGCCCATCGTCTGGCCCGGCTGAGCCCCAATCGCCATTGGAGAACGCTCAAGGGCTTCATCGCCGGCGTCGTGCGATCCGCGCCGGCGCTCCCGGAGTCCGTGCAGCGTGATGGCGCGGGCTTGAGTCGACTCATCGCATTGAAAATGCGCTATCGCGGCGGGTGAGAGGCAAACATCGCGAGCATGTCGCGCCACTCGCCATAGCGGTAGGGGATCGACCAGACCTCGTGCAACGAACGCAGCCGATCGTGCAGTTCTTGTGAGAGTGCGGGCATCCATGCGTCTGCGGTCGGATCACAGAAGAACAAACGGCACGCGAGCGGCCGGGATTCGTGAATCGAGCACAGTCGCTCTAGCTGGAACGGGCAGTTGCCCTCGTCGCGCGCCTGGGCGACATCGCTCGGAAGAATCGTGCGATCGATTCGTGAGAGAGTCAGCGCGGTCTCAAGGCCCGTGACGAAGAGGCGATGGCCAAACTCCTCGAACTTGCAACACCGGCCCGACGCGGTGCAAACGGGCGATCGCTCAGCAATATGGCGATGGGCCTCGGCGTGGATCTGGTCCATGAGATCGACAATCGCAGGCTCTGCCGCACTGGCCTGCCAGGCTTCGATGAGCGCAGACTCCTCCATCACGGCGCTGTCCGGTCGCGCAGGATGCGAATCTGCTGAGGTGCGACCGGGTCTCCCTGGTTCATGCCCGGACAGGTGCGGGCCGCTCGACGCCAGGCCTCTTTCGTGCCGAGGTTTTCAGGCCAGAAAGGCCAGGTCTTGCATTGGGTGGGGCGGTCCTCGTAGACGCCACATATGGCTTTGCCGGGGATGGTCTCACGATCAAGAAAGATGCAGTCCAGGCCGAACTTGGTCCGGCTCTCGGTGAGCGAGAGGCCTTTAGAAGTCATGTGGGTATAGCGGGCGAGGAAGTCCACGCGATCGAGCCCGAAGCGGAGGGCCAGCGCGTCGATCTCAGCTTCACTTACCAGGACGTAGCCCGCGGGCCCGGTGCAGCAGTTGCCGCACATGGTGCAGCTGAAGCGCAGGCCTTGCTCGTCTGCGCCCGCGACTGCCGCGGGGTTGGGTTCATCGAACCAGTCACTCATGATGCGATCTTCATTGTGGGCTCGCAACTCGCATCGATCAGGGCAGGTACTGGATCGCGACCATTGTCTGGTCGTCCTCGCGTGTGCGTTTGTTGTTGAACGCGTAGAGATCCGCATGGATCGCATCGATCGCGTCGACGGGCGCTCCCGAGGAGTTGATGAGCGATCGATCGAGACGCTGGACCGCAAACATCTCCCCAGAGTCGTTGCGTGCTTCGGTGATGCCGTCGGTATAGAGCAAGAGCGTGTCGCCCGGCTCAAGCTTGATTCGCTCAGAGTCGAAGTCGTAGCTCTCATCGATGCCCAGGGGCAACGCTCCGGCACCATCGAGCGACTCGACGGTGTTGTTCTGAGCACGCCGAAGGCGGGGCGGGTTGTGCCCGCTGCGAACGTACTCGATCATGCCGGTCGCCGGATCGAAGAGGACAAACAACGCGGTCACGAAGGTGCCCTCATGCAGGCTGCGGACAAGCCTGCGATTGATCTGCTTGATCATGGTGTCTGGCGTCACGCCCTCTTGCTCGCCCTCTGGGAGCAACGCATGGAGCATGGCCATCACGGTCGCCGCGGCCGCGCCGTGCCCGGAGACGTCGGCGATCAAGATGCCCCATTTGTTGCCGTCGAATTGGTAGAAGTCGTAGTAATCGCCTCCCGCGTGGAGGCTCGGCAGGTAGCTCGTTGCGATCTTGAGATTCGGGATCGGCGGCATCCGGCTCGGCAGCAACGATTGCTGCACACGGGCGACCTGCTCGAACTGACTCGTCAGCGCGGTGTTGAGCTCACGATTCTCCGAAAGCGCGATCATGGCTCTTGTCGATGTGCCCACGAGGTTCGCAGAGATGAACGACTGCTCGAGTTCATCCTCGGAATACCCGCCGGGCTCCTTGCGGAAGTTGATCGCCCAGTTGAGCGGCTCGCCGTTGTCATAAAGCGGGCTGGCGATCGCGCTGCGCAGGTGCGCAAGCTGATTGCCCATCACGGGATCGTCTCGCAGATCGAGGTCGGTGAAGAGTTGCGGCTCGGGCTTCTGGATGATCTCGCCGAGGAATCCACTCTCGTGCACAGGAATCTGATCCCAGCCCGTCCATGGGTTGGATCTGCGAAACTCGGCCATCGCCTCTTGGGCCGGGCGCGACAGATCCAATCGCCGGGTGATTTTGAACTTGCCCTT
>JAJDDL010000257.1 GCA_029260335.1 Phycisphaerales bacterium
GCGAGCTTGGCCCATCCGAAGATCGCGATGCGCCGAGGAGTCTTGGCGCAGGGCCACCCCGCCGGCGTGACCGGCTGTTCGCTCTCGTTGCGTCCGCGTTCTTTTCGGGCCATGCTTATCCGTACCGGCCCCGCGACTTCGGGGGGCGGAGTTTAGCGACATCCAAGGCACATCGCAGCCCCGTCCATAACCAACGGCCGAGGAATTTCGATCTCACCAACGCTCCATCTCGCTCCAGCCGCCCCGTCTCGGGCGAGCGGCCATCAATCTGCAGATTCCACCGCCCACTCACCATGGGCAGGTCATTCTCGTTGTCGAACACCACCACAACCCTCGCCGGATGGCGCAAGAACCCGAGTTGGCGAAACAGACGCGACCGACGACTAGGCGAATACAGCACGCGCTCAACGCCTCGCTCCTCGCCTGCATCGTGCGGCCCGGGCATGTCGATTCGTAACGCGAGCACCCATTTCGGTTCCCGCTCTGGCATTCCCCGCGCCTCGAGTTCCTCTCGAACTTTCTCGCGAAGCTCGGCGAACCGCACGCGCGTCCCCGGTCGGTGGCAAATCCCCACCACCCGGGCTCTTGAGCTCAGCGCCCCCGCCCGTTTCAGAGCATCCATGATGGGCTCGGGCTTCGGGCTCAAATCGTCGAGTTTGCCGGTGACCTGGCTTGCCGCGTCGTGCGCGCTGCGCCGGATGATCTCGGCATGGCTGACCCGACGCATCATGATCGCCTTGATCGCCTCGCGGAGCAGATGGCCATACCGCCGGGCCATGATCCGACGCCCGACGCCGGCCTTCTGGAGCATCCAGAGCAGGTTGCGTTGGGCGTAGTACAGCCGCGCAGGCGTTAGCTTGTGATGCCAAGGTGTGTGGAACACCACCGCGTCCAGATTCAACACCACTCGATGCCCGGCTCGCGCGAATCGCACGCACCAGTCCGCGTCATCGCAATAGATGAAGTACCGCCAATCCCAGAGCCCGACCTCGCGCACCATGCTCCACCGCGCAAGCAGGCTGCACGCGCTGACGACATCGACGTCCCTGAGCCCGGCGTATTCGCGCACGCCGCGCGTCCCGCCGATCTCCCGGACCCATTTTTTGTGCGACTTGCGCAGCCGATGGTCCTTACTGGGCTCGTCGCTCATGACCCCGGTCTTGGGGTCCAGGTACACCGTGGTCTCGATCGTCCGCTCGCGATCGCCCAGGTCCACCGTTCGCGAGCCTACCAGCCCAATAGTGTCATCCGATCGCGCACCCTCGAGCAGCCTGCGCAGCGCATCGCTCGGCAGGTCGATATCGTCATCCACGAGCCACACAAACTCGGGCCTCGCCTGAGAATCTTCACGATCGAGCACATCCCACGTAAACCCAAGCCCGGTGTTGAACCCCCCGCACCCGCCGTGATTCTCGGAGTTGCGAATCAAGGTCAGGGACCGAAATCCCCCCACGTTGGCCTCTCCGGTTGCCGCCGAGTCCAGGGCAAACGCGGGCTCGTGAGCCTTGGCCGTCGGATTCTGAACGACCCGCTCGGGCTTCCACCGCTCCTGGAGAAACTGAAGCGTCCCGTCGCTCGATGCGTTGTCGGTGACAATCACATCGAGTTGCCCGCGATCAATATCCTGCTTCGCCAGAGCTTCCAACGCGCGCGAGACGTCTTCCTTCCGATTCCAAGTGACAATGACGACCGCGACATTCGGGGTCGCGATCCCATTCATGATCTCCGTTGCCAACGCCTCGGCACCCCTTGTTTGGACCGCCTCAGGCGGTGATCCTGGCTGCAATGTTGTCGTTTGCTCGCTCAAAGTGCCCACAGCCTACACCGCCCGTCTGGCCTGGGAGCGATCCTGACGGTTGCCGTCCACGCAGTCCTCATAGATCGCGAGGATCTCATCCACGTGACTCTCGATGCTCTTGGAGATTTGAACCCCGGAACGCAATCGATCCAACAAACCGTCCTCCTGGACCACCTGACGGAGCTTGGACACCAGATCCTCTAGGTTGTTGCCCTCGAACAGCAGCCCGTTCTGGCCGTGCGCCACGAAATCGGGAATCCCCCCAAGCTCGGCTCCGAGCACCGGCACGCCGCAGGCGAGCATCTCCATCACGGTCTGGGGCCCGTTGTCCCACCAGATACTCGGCACGACTCCCAGATCCGCCGCGCCGAGGAGCCACGGGATGTCCTCGCGGTCGTACCCATCTGAGAGCGTCAGCCGGGCAAGATGTGCCTCCAGCCGCCGGATCCGATTGGCAATCGGCCCGACCCCAAGAGCGTGGATGCACAGATGCAGCCGAGCAAGCACACCCGGCTCACTGCGCTCCAGGGCTTCGAGCAAAAGGTCCAGGCCCTTAGCGCGGTTGTGGTATCCCAGGAAGACGACACGGATCGGCCGCGGGCCTTCGCTCAGTGGTGCCGGTGTTCGCACAACTTCCGTCTGTTGTTTGGCCAACTCGACCATCGAAGTCCCAAGCGTGCGGGTCGCCAAACGCGATCTCTCGACACCCAGAGCCTCGAACTTGCTTGCCACAAACTCCGAGACCGCGTGGACCCGATCGCACTTATTCAGGGCCCGGATCATCGCCATTCGCCTGAGTCCATACTCGTTGGGTGCCAAGCTGCTCACAGGATCCGCCAGCGCTTCGTTGCTGACCACAACGCGAGAGGCTGGACCATCACTGTCCTGCGCCAGCCGGGCGGTCTCGCCTCGCGCATCTGAGCCCAACACGGGCAGGGGCATCAGGAAATCGCCAGCCGATCGCACGCGCTTTGTGACCGATCGACCCGGCCGCTCGCTCTTGCGTTTCCACGCCGGGTCATGACATCCGACACAAGCGTGGCCGTTCTCGAAATCGGTGCACGCGCTGGAATCACGCTTCATCAGGTAGACCTGGGGACAGATCGTGTGGTAGTTATGCAAGCTGAATACAGCCCGCGCCCCGGCTTGCTTGGCCGTCGCGACACAACCGGCACTGAGACCCTCCAAAGTCTGAAAGTGCACCAGGTCCACATCCAGGGATTGCACCAACTCCCCGAAGATCCTTTCCAAGTCAGGACTCGACGCCTCGGCTTGTGGTCGATCGAACTGATACGTAGATGGCGCTCGCACCGGCGAATGCACGATTTCAAAGACCCGCACGCCCAGCCAGTCCGCGTGCCGACGCACATGGCACGCCTCGGAATCGTCAGTGCCAGAATCCGAACTACGGGTGTGCCCCGAGGTCTCCCCATGCTTGAGCCTCGGATTCGTGCCTGAGCTGATGCTCACAACTTCATGCCCGCGCTGCAGCAGGGATAGCGCGAGGGACTGGGTGTAGGCGTTGATGCCCCCGCCGCGCGAAGCGCCGTGCCAGATCTTCGCCCAGTTGACCAAAGCGATTCGCATAGACCCAAACTATACGGATCGCAGGGCCCATACGATCCCTCTCGAAATTGGGGCGAGGTCCCCGCCCAAACCCAGGAGCCCCGATGATCCAGTTCAACTGCGACCGCTGCGAACGCCCCTTTGAGCTCACCGATGATCGTGCCGGCGAGAAGCTCGAATGCCCGGACTGCGGCGACATGAACATCGTCCCGGCTGCTCCTGCGCCTGCTCCAATCGAGTCGGATTCCTCCGAATCCGAGTCCGCGTATGACCCCAAGGCCGATCGAGCCGCCGATGCTGGCTATCCACCAAATCACGGCCCGGAGGCCCCGGTGGTTCGCATCCACCCCGCGCTGATGCGTGCAAATCCACTGCTTTTTCTGGGTGTTCTTCTCGCGATCCTTCTGGGTGGTGCCGGCTTCATCTGGTATGGCCTCATGGGAAAGTCCCCAACCTTCATCCAATACCCCAGCATCGCCCTGCTCATCATCGCGGCGGTCTTCCTGGGGCTCTGGAAGATCCAAAAACTCTCACACTCGATCGAGGTCACCACAAAGCGATCCATCGAGCGAAGGGGGCTTTTCTCCCGGGCCACGAGCGAGGTCCTTCACGACAACATCCGAAATATCCAGATCACCCAGTCCTTCCTGGAGAGGCTGCTCAACGTCGGCACGCTTGCGATCGCCAGTGCCGGCCAGGACGGGGTCGAGATCCAGGTGCAATCCTTGCCTGCGCCCGATGAAATCCGAAAGATCATCGATCTGTACCGTCCGCTCTAACCGATGGCATCTGATGATCCGAAACTGTCGAATAAACACCTGGACCCGGATCTGAGCCTAAGGTTGCCGCGATGAAGCGAATCCTCGGAGAAACAGCCAGCAGAGCGACCCGCTCGATCGGGCGAAGGCCCCTGGATTGGCTGCATCGGGTTCGCATCAGGGCTCTTACGCTGGTTCTGGCGGTCGCGATTACCGCGTTTGGCCTTATCGCGTGGGCTGCGTTGCCCGCGATTCCGGTGATCAGCGTCGCCGTCGCCGCCGTGGCTATGGCGATCAACTCCGTGACCGCTCGACTGAATGAGCCGCTTTGCCGCGATTGCGGCGAGGACCTTGCCGGGCTCACCGCTGGCGAGTATGGCGTGGTCTGCCCAAGCTGCGGGCTGATCAATCCCATCAAGACCGATCGCCTGGCCTAGTTAAACCTGATGATGAGTCAAGGGAGGCCCTGGCGCAAGCCTGGGCTTCGGTTGTATACATGGGCCAGTGCCTGCATCTCGAGGAGGCAAAAAAGAAAGAAGCCCAGGCTTGCGCCAGGGCCTCTCTTGAAGTTTGTCGAAACGTATCAGTCCTTGGCGATCTTCTTGCGGAACTCCTCGACGGAGACCTCTTCGACCTTCGCCTGGGAAAGCACCGCGTCCAACGCCTTGTGCTCGCGAATCTGCTGGTAGATTGAGCTGACCTGGTTGCGCTGGATGAGATCTTGGCGGAGCTTCTCGGGACGCTGCCCCTGCTCCATCGCAAGCTGGGCGATGCGGCCGTTGATCTCCGCCTCGTTCACCTTGACATCGAGCTTCTCGGCGACCTGGTGCAAGATGAAGAACATCTTGAGTTCGCGCTGGGCCTCGGAGTCCGACGCCGCACGAATCTCGGCCATGTGCTCTTCGACTTGCGTCGCGTCGACGCCGCGATACATGAGTTCCATGCGCTTGCGCTCCTGGGTCCGGGTGGCCTGGGACGCGCTCAACCGCTCGGGCAGATCGATCTTCGTGTCTTCGATGAGCTTGTCGGAGACCTGCTGACGCATCGCGGCTTGCTGTTGCACCAAGGCACGCTGGGTGAGACGCGACTTGATTGCTTCGCGGAGCTGGTCCTCGCTCTCCATGCCGAACTGAGAAACGATGTTCTCGATCGGAGCGGGCATGATCCGATCAACGCGTTCGACGCTGAAGTCGATTGTCAGATCATCGCCCCGGATGGCCTCGACCTCGTGGTGGGCCGGGCCCTTGACCTTGATGGTGAATGAACTGCCGGGCTTGGGCTTGCCCATCTGCTTGGAGAAGTCCTCGACGAGGACGCCGAGCACCATGCCCTTGCCGTCCTTGTCCTTGGCCGGAACTTGAACGACCGCGCCCTCGATGTCATAGTGGACCGTGCCGTCCTTGCCGGTCATCTTGCCGTGACCAGTCAGGTAATCGCCCGGCTCGGAACTCTCGCGCTCTTCGAGGTCGCCCTCGCTCACGCAGAGCTTCTTGATCTCGTCCTCGATTGTCTCGTCCTCGACCTCGAACTGCGGCTTGAGGACCGCGAAGCCCTCAAGTTCGGGCAGCTCAAACTCCGGAACCACCTCGACCTCGACCTCGAAGGCCAAGGGCTTGCCGGAAACAAGCTCGACATCGGCGAGTTCCTCGGCGACCGGCTCTCCGACGACCTTGAGCTCGTGCTCCTCGATCGCCTGGGAGTATGCCCCGGCAACGAGCTGGTCCTTGGCCTCTTGACGCATGGCGTCGCCAAACTTCTTCTGGAGGAGCTGCTTGGGAGCATGCCCCTTGCGGA
>JAJDDL010000258.1 GCA_029260335.1 Phycisphaerales bacterium
TCCTGCGATGAGGTTTGCGGGCTCGATGCTCACGGCTTGGCCTTTGTCTTCTTCTTGGAGGGGGGGGTCTTGGTGGACTTCTGGCCAGTTTTCTGGCTGGGTTTCTTGGAGGTCTTCTTGGAAACGCGTCGCTTCGCGACATGCTCGCTCGGCGGAGAGCCATCCAGGGGTGTCACGCCGACGCGAGAACCCGCGACCGCCTTGAGCCCCTCGATCGTCTCATCGGGTAACAGGAGTTTGCCGTCGGCGGTGGTCGCGAACTTGGTCTGCAGCGCCCGGAACTCGCCGTCGGTGTTGAGCGTGCTGACGATCGCCGAGCGTTTGCAACGGCTCGCCGCGGATCGCCCGCCTAGATCCATCCACCGGCTATCGCGCACGAGCGGGATCTCATTGGTCTCCGCTTCGAGATGCGGGCCGCCATCGAACGGATCAATGAAGTCTCTGTATTGGAAGCCGAGTTTCTCGAGCATCTTGCGTGCCGGGATCGTCTCCCGGTTGACCTGCCCGACGCCCGCGCGGGCCGTCGCGGGGAGCAACGACAGATAGATGTCCTCTTTGGGCAAGAGGCTCACGATGAACTCGCGTGAGTATTGGCAGAACCGATCGGCCTCGTCGTAACTCAAGGGGATGAACCGCCGCCCCACGGCTTCCCAGAATAGGTTCTGGCCGTCGGGCGTGATCGGCGCCATCATCTCGGCGAGCACCCGATCTGCGAAGAGCTTGCGCTGCAGCGCGATGAAGTGAAACCGAACCATGCTCAGAAACAGCCCGAGCTTGTGCTTGTGCCCTCGCAGCGATGGCTGAAGGATCAATCCGCCGATTTCCGTGGGAGCCGAGGCATCCTCGTGGTACTTGGCGAGAATTTGCGTCGTGCCAGTCTGCAGGCTCGACGAGAAGTACTCGCGGCGTTCGAGCTTGAAGGAGATGTTGGGATTGTCCTTGCCGCCCATCTCGGCGAGCAGTTGGCTTGTGCCCAGACAGTTGCCGGTCTCGGTGTCTTCCAGGACGAACATGAACAGATCGACCCCAGCGCTCGCCGCGGCGAGGCCCATGCTTGAGGAAGACTTGATCGCGTCCTTGCGTTTCTTGCCGGTCGCGGCGTGGATGAAGCAGTTGCGGCTGTGCACGATCTTCTGGGTGATGATGTCCTTGTCGGGCGGCAAGTTGATGAAGTGGACCATCTTGCCCAGCTTGAGCAGGGTCGAGGCGTCGTCCAAGATGGCTCGGCGGATTAAGAACATGTCGCGTTCCGTGCGAGGGCCTGTGCCTGCCTGAGATTCTGCCCGACCGGCTGAGTGCCGATCACGTCGAGTACCGGCTGGAAGCCGGTGCTACCGGCCGGCGCTGCGCCGGCACTTCGATCTATGCGCCGATCTTCGCGAACGCTCGCTCGACGACCGCGAACACCCGAGGCCAATCCGCCTCGTTCATCACGCCCAAGGGCGGGAGCATCCGCATGTGGTACGGCCCGTGCCCGCAATAGAACACGATCACACCCTCGTCGTAGCACGCCTTGCACGCGTTGACCATCTTGGCCTTGTCGCCCGCGAACGGGGTCATGCGCATCATGCCGCCCTGGCCGCCGACGATATCGCTCACGTTCGTGCCCCCGCGAATCTCGGGGACCGTGGGGAACCACTCGGGATGCTTGGCGGCGAGATTGCGGACCTGCTCGGTGAAGAGCTTGTGGTGCTTGGCGTGCAGGCCGTCGGGGCCGTAGCGCCCGGGCTCGTCGAGCCGCTCGAGAATGCGACGGCCGACGCGGAAACTCTGGGTCTCGCCGGAAAACGTGCCGCTGAGCAGGCCAGGCGAGGGGTTGTATTGCTCGGTGAACAGCGTCGCGCACGCCTGGGTCATCTTGCCGACGCTCAGCACGTCGATGTACTCACCCAGCTCGAGCTTCTCGTAGGCGAACATCGAGTTCGTCCTGCCGAAGGTCTGGATCTCGTCGTCCCACACGGCGATGCCGTTGGCCTTGCAGCACTCCATGAGCACCTGGAAATACTCGTGCGTCGAGGTGTTGAACCCGCCCTCGCCCTGAATCAGCTCGAACACGAACGCGGCGTGCTGATTTGGATATCGCTCGATGTACCCCTCGAGGTGCATCAACGCCATATCGATGAACCGATTGTGGCCCATGCACTCGGCGGCGACCTCGTCGAAGAAAGGCATGTAGTCCACGCCCATCGTGAGTGGGATGCCCTGGCGATAGGCTGATTCGTCGCCGAGTTGGGCCATGGTGCATGTCCGGCCCATGAAACAGTCCTTGAATACGATCACCCGGCTGGCCGGGCGCTGCTTCTGGAAACAGATCTTCAGGGCGTTCTCGTTGGCGAGCGCGCCGCCCGTGGTCAGGAAGGCGTGCTTGAGATTGCTGTGCCGAGATGCGCACTCGACGAGCTTGTCGGCGAACAGGTACGCGTCCTCGTTGGATTGCAGGTTACCGTGCTTGACGACGTCATCGAGGCCCGCGATGAGCGACTCCTCCACGAGTTCGGGATCAGAATGCCCGAAGAAGTTGACCCCGATACCGCCGATCATGTCCCACTTCACCGAGCCGTCGGCGAGTTCGACCAACGCGCCATTCCCCAGGCCCGATCCGACATAGGTGTAGTAGAGCCCTCTGCCGCGGATCTCGCCGATCCGCGCCATGAACGCCTCATAGTTTTCTGTGAGTCCTTCGCGGGGTCCACGGACATCGGTGATCGCCGAGGAGGCGTTGCGCACCTCGCCGACGATCGTGTCCAGGGCCTTGCGAACCGTGGGGTTGGCGCGCAGTGCGCTGCCGAGGGAAGTTTCAGACTGGGTTGCGGGTGTCATTGGTCCTCCGAGTATCT
>JAJDDL010000259.1 GCA_029260335.1 Phycisphaerales bacterium
CATCGAGACGGGCTTGAGGACCTTGAGGAAGTTCTTGCAACAGCAGTACTGGCCGCACCGCTCGTAATCTGCGGTGAGCCTCGCCTCGTCGCGTGCCCCGACCTGTCGCATCTCGACATGGACCCCATGGTGTGCCTGCAGATCGCGTTGCAGCGCGTGCACATCCACCTTGTCCTCGCTCGTGTAGTACGCGGTGATGCGATCCTGGGAGAGGATCGGCTCCAACTCGACGATCTTGGCCTTGGGCGCAAGCTTGCGAGCTCGCTCCCGCGCGTCGGTTTTCATCGCGTTCTTGGATTGCTCGAGTTGGGCCTGACGATCCATGTCTTCCTTGGTCGCCACCCGCATCGCCTTGCCCTTGGTGCTGAACGGGTATTGACGCCCGCCGGAGTTCTCGATGTATTCGAGCATCTCCTTGCGCGTCACGCTCTTGGAGCACCCGGCATTCGGACAGGTGCTCGTGAGCATCTCGCCGATCTCCACGCCTCGGAACGTGCGGACCACGATCTTGGATCCACAGCCCGGCTTGGCGTCCCCGTCATAGGGGAACTCACCGATCATCTTCATCACGCCGTAGCGCACGACAATGACAGTGGGCGCCTTCAGACGCTCGTACACCTCTTTGTCGCGCTGCTCTTCGTATTCTTTGAGATCCGCTTCAAACTGCGGCAAGGGATGGATGGGCACAGATTTCTCCGGCTGGTTTTGGTCAAGATCGGCCCACAGATCTCAAGCCTTCGCGCACGGATATACGCGCGAACGCCTGTCGGCGGGTTGGATGAAGGATCATGTCGCCGGGCGGAGACGTGGTTTCGGCCGCGCGGGGCCCGACAGTTGCGCGGATCCGATCTGGCCGGAGTATATCAGCCGCCCTGGGCCGCCGCTCTGGCGTCGGTGAAGAGCTTGCTCAAGCTGACCCGCTCCTTGATATCCACCGATCGCTGGTTCTCCACGCGATAGACGAACATCTCCTCGCTCCGCTCATCGAGAATGACCAGCACCTCATCGGTGCCGCCATCGACGGTCATGACGGTGTACCCGCCGGAGCTGCTCACCATCTCGGCCTGGGCCCGGCTGCCAATCATCCGCGAACTTTGGACCAGGATGAGCCCCATGATCACGATCGCGCTCGCCCAGAGCGGGGCACTGGCAACAAGGTTGGCCTTGGAGTTGTTTCTCATCGCCCGGGCCTCCGCTTGGCGTCTTCTGCGATATCCCGGAATCCGATTCCCTCAAGCTGCTGCTTGGAGTCATTGAATCGCAAGACCGCCAGTTCCTGATTCGCCGAGTCCACGACCCATATCGCACTCGAGTTGCCCGTGCGAATCCCCCCGGCAACCATCGTGTAGGCCCCGCGGGCGCGGGCGGCGGGCTGGGTGTTCTCAGCGTCGGCCTCGGGGCTCAGGCTGACAATCGCCAGAACGCCGAGCAGCGCGATATTCAGGGCAAGCAAGCCGCGCAGCTTCGATCGAGTCATGGAGATCCTCTCACACCTGTACATCCAGCGCGTCGGCGAGTTCCAACCACGCACCCTTGATCACGAGTTGATAGACCCAGGGATTCTCAGCGCGGGACTGGTTAGTCCTGATGGCCGCGCTTCGAGGGGATCGCGTTGGCGCCAAGCGCCAGAAGCCCGAGCAGGATCATCATGACGATCCCCATCACCACCGGGGCATTGTTGATCTCTTTTACCTCGACAACCTCGTCTGCCTGCGCGAGAACGGGGCCGGCGAGCAAGGCCAAGCTGGCGATTGCGCCGGTCCGAGTGAGCTGTTTGATCCGCATTGTCATGCCTCTAGGTCCATGGAGCCGTTCTACACGAGTTCGATCCTAGCGATTCGCGGCCGGGTCGTAAAGGGTTCCGGCTCTGCCGGCCAACACTTGGCCAGACCTCCCCGATCCGAGCTGATCAAAGCCCAGAGGCTCCGGGCCCGCTTCCTCGCCCGACCGAGGGGGTGCCAGCGGATGGCTCAGGGCCTCAAACTCGGCCGCCGGCAGATCAAACGTGCCCCATCGCAGCGAACGCACCCGGATCGCAGAAAGATAGTCCCGCAGGCGGATCGACCGCAAGGCATACCAGCGATCCTGATGGACGATCAGCTCCTGGAAGAGCCCATCCGGGGGCTGCTCCTCGCACCAGTAGCAGAAACAAAATGCCGCCTCAAAGCCGTCGCCGAACAGCTTTTCCCAGGTCTGCAACGCATCGAGATCCTGGCGCGTGACCCAGCACTCCAGCCGGCGAGTGGTGTTCGCTCGTTTACCCGATCCGCCGCGGCGCAAAGGCACTTTGCGCCCTTTCACCTCGATGAGCAGGTTGTCTTGCTCGCCGTAGATCATGAAATCAAAGGACTTCAGGCTCTTGGAGTATGATCCGTCTTGCTCAGCCAGCCTCAGGCCTGCGCTCTCTGGAAGCAGAGCCTTGCGAGCGTCGGCGACTGAGACGTACGGAATCCGGCGATCCCGCAGGTACGCCTCGAACGCCCGTTCGTAGTGGTGCCGTCTGCCACTCATCGCAGAATCATACCAGATTTGGGCAAGGCCCGGGGGTGTTGTGCCCAGGGTGCAAGCCTCTATTGTGAGCCAAAGGCCCGGCTCGCTACTCGCCGATGCGTGTCATCCGCTCAAGTAAGTCCCGCTCGGCGAGCTCGTATTTGTCAAAGGCCGCATCCAGATGGCCAGCCATCGCAGAAATCTGCTCCGGATCGCTCAGATCGGACCGAAGCGAGATCGCCATCGCTTCGCTCGCCGAACGCAGGTCGCCTACCGCGCCCGCGTACGTCCGCGCCGCGTCATAGATGAGTTGCTCGGCGAGTTCCTTCTTGGTCGGCCTCACCAGCAAACGCCAGGGCTGATCGCGGACCTCGGCGATCGCGTGCTTGAGAAATCCGCTGGCAACCGAGGCGTTCGCGAGCGTCCTGCGCAGGTTGGGCACGAGTTCTGCGCGCATGAACCGATCGGCCTCTTCAAGTGTGCCATCCAGATCGGCGACCCGTTCGCGGGCATCCTTGGCAAGCCGGGTGTACTCGGGGATCATGCCGTTCTCGATGTCGGCGAGAGCGCGTTCGATGGACGCGATCGATGCCTCGATCGATTCGGTGTTATCGTCGAGAAACCCATTGCTCCGCTTGAACAGAAGCGACGCCTCGTCCACCCCGTCGCGAGCGCTGAGCACCATCGGGCGCAGCTCGCCGCTAAACCACTCGACGTCGGCGACGACGTTGTCCACCGCATTGCTCCACTCATCAAGGCGAATGCGCAGGTTGTACGAAGCGTCTGAGAGATTCGTGAGCGATCCCTCGGCGAGATTTGCCAGATACTCACTGCGCGATTCAAACGGCTCGAGCAGATTGTTCAACCGCGTGCTGCCCTGCTCGAACTGCGTGAGAATCGAGGTGACCTGTTCCTGCTGGTCAGGACCAAACCCGGCTTGGGCGAGAAACCCTGGTGGCGCCAATCGACCCTTGAGCATCCCGTTCTTCACCAAGCGGACTCCCTGATCGGGATCGCCGGGCGAGACGAGGTTGATGGTGCTGATCGTGCCGAGCAAGGGCTGCTCGAGAAAGGCCCGGGCGTTGGAATAGAGCACCAAGTCCGCCAGGACGTCGATCTCCACGAGGATTTGGTCCGGCGCGCCGTCGGCTCGCGTGGAATCGAATTGCAGGCTCGCGACCTGGCCGATCGAGCGACCGCCCAGGGTGACCATCGAGCCCGGCTGGATGCCCGCTGCGCCCACATCCAGTGGGAACTGCACCATGTAGCGGTTGGTGCGCTCGAAGCTGTATCCCGAGAACACGAACGCCAGCAAGACGCCGATGATCAGGGTCCCAATCAGGAAGGTCCCCGCGATGATGTTCTTTGTGCTGCTCTGACGCTGCATGAAGTCACTCCACTAGCCCCGCGTGGGCTCCAGGCTTGGGATATCGGTGATCGTCCGGGTCGGGCCAAACAGAGCCTGCTCAAATCCGCCATCGTCGCGGCGCTCGGTCAAGGGTCCGTCTGCGGCGCCGCGCAAGAACTGGCGGATCAGCCTGTCCGATTCGCTCATTTTCGCGGCCGCGTCGTCCGGGGTATCGCGCAAGCACTCGAACGCCTCACGCTTGTCCACCCGGAGCATGCGCCCACGATCGAGCATCGCCATGCGATCGGCGATTGTGAACGCCGAATCCATTTCATGGGTGACCACGGCGCTGGTCACTCCGAGCTTGTTGCCCAGGCCCAGAATGAGCTGGTCGATCTGCGCGCTGGTCACCGGATCCAGTCCGGCGCTCGGCTCGTCATAGAACAACAGTCGCGGGTCCAGCGCGAGGGCCCGCGCGAGGCCCGCTCGTTTCTTCATGCCGCCGGAGATTTGGCTTGGCAGCTTGTCGCCCGCCTCGAGCAGACCCACGAGTTCGAGCTTGATCAGCACCTGGATATCGATGATGTCGTGATCGAGATCGGTGTGTTCCTTGAGAGGCAACGCCACGTTCTCGGCGACCGACATAGAGTTGAAGAGGGCCCCGGACTGAAACAAGTTCCCAAACTTCTTGCGGACCTCGTTGAGTTCGTTCTCGCGCATCTTACAAATGTCGTCGCCGAAGAGCTGGATCGAGCCCTCGTCGGGCTGAATCGACCCGATCATCAATCGGAGCATCGTGCTCTTGCCCGAGCCCGAGCCGCCCATGATGACCATGACCTCACCCTCATGGATATCGAGGTTGATCCCGTCGAGCACGGTCTGATCGCCAAATCGCTTGACGACGTCCCGCATGCGGATGACCGGGGGTTTCTCTGCCACGGGGGAAATATAGCTCTCTGCCGCCATGCACCTGCCCTCGCGCGGCTCACCCCCACGCGTTGAACATCCGCTCAGGGGCCAAGAAGCCGGAACTCCTGCCCATCCTCACCGATCACCCATACATCGGTCACCAGCGTATCGAGCGACACCCCCGTTGAGATCAACTGGGAGGCAATGTCCTCGTGCACACTCAGCACGACGAACGCTCGGGCGTCTTCAAACCAAAGCGGCACGGCAGGAATCTCAGTATCGCCCTTGCCGTCTCGGATGACCCTCATGGCATCCGGCCACCGGACGCCCATCAACTGGCCGAGACTCTCGGCTCCGCGCGCCTCATCTGGATTCCCGAGCAGCGTCCGAAGCTCGGTGCGGAACTCGGCTATTCGCTCAGCCGTGAGTTGGGCCTTGACCGACTCATGAAAGACCGCGTCGATCTTCTCGGGATCGCCCGAGTCCAGCGCACGGAGCGTGTAGAGCGATGTGTTAGAAGTCATCTTGCCCAGCCGGATGACCTGGGTCGCCATCAAAATGTTGAGCGCGCCGCCGACGATGTTCAACGCAAGCCCTGCGCCGGCGTATCCACTCCCTCGCAGCGCCTCCGGCTTCAGTGCGATCATAAAGAACGCGTACGCGCCAAGAAAGAGCCCAGCAAGCGAGAGCACAATCGGCACCACCATTGCCCCGACGGCCGAGCGGTACGAGACTTCTTCGAGCGCGCCTGCGGTAATGAATACCCCGCCCAGGCATGAGATCGGGCCGATGAGTCCAATGATCATCGAAGCGACCGCCGCCCGGCTTCGCTTGCGCTGGCCTACTGGGGGGCCCTTCTTGCCGAAGTCACTGAATGCCGGTTCACCCATAGGCCAAGAGCGTAGCGCTGGAGCCCTGCGGCCGAAAGCGCGCCAGAGCAGGACTAGGCAGACCCTCGGAGCGAGCAGACACACGAAACGATGATCTCTGCCGCCCGATCTATCTCGTCCTCGCTCGTGTCCCGGTTGAGGCTCAGGCGGATTGAGCCTCTCACGCGTTCATCGCTGAGGCCCATTGCCGCTAGCACCGGGCTCGGTTCAAGTGAGCCCGAACTGCACGCCGCGCCGGCCGAAGCGCCCACGCCGCGCTCCGAGAGCATCAACAAGAGCGTCTCGGCTTCCACGCCGGGGAAACTGATGTTTGTCGTGGTCCACAGGCGACCTGATTCGGGCCCGTTGAAGAGCGCACCGGGGCAGGCCGTCAGGATTGTTTGTTCCAGACGGTCGCGGAGTTCGCCCTGACCCAAGCTCCCGGCGGGGTCTTCGAGCCACTCCCGCGCCAGGCTCGCGGCGACTCCTGCCCCGC
>JAJDDL010000260.1 GCA_029260335.1 Phycisphaerales bacterium
GCCTCGACGCATGATCGCCGGCTTCATGATCGCCACGGCATTGCTCAGCATGTTCGTCTCCAACACGGCCACCACGATCATGCTCGTGCCCATTGCCCTGAGCGTTGTTGAGATGGTCCGGGCCCAGAGCAAGGACCAGAAGGGTGACGAGCCGCGGCTTGCGGCGTTTGCCGCATGCCTCGTGCTCGCCATCGCCTACAGCGCCTCTATCGGCGGCGTCGGCACACTCATCGGGACGCCGCCCAACACCGTGCTGGCGGGCATCGCGCGCGATCAGCTCGGCGTCGAGATTGGGTTTGCCCGATGGATGATGCTTGGCGTGCCGGTGGTTCTGGTCTTCCTGCCGATCGCATGGTTGTATCTCACACGCTTTGCCTTCCCCGACCAGATCCAACGGATCGAGGGCGGGCGCGAACTCATCCGCGATCAGTTCCACATGCTCGGGCGCATGTCCCGAGGCGAGTGGATCACACTCATCGTCTTCACCATGACCGCGGCACTCTGGATCTTCCGGCCACTACTGCGCAAGCTCGGCGAGTCGCTCACGCCCGCCGAGGGCGACCCCACGCTCCTCGCCTCGGCCCTCACCAATCTCAGCGACACCACCATCGCGATGGGCGGCGCGCTCATCCTGTTCTTGATCCCCGCGAATCGAGATCAGCGCGTCCTCGATTGGAAGACCGCCGAGAAGCTGCCTTGGGGCATCCTCATCCTCTTCGGCGGCGGTCTCGCGCTCGCCCAGGGCATCAGCACCACCGGGCTCGATGCCTACCTCGGCTCGCTCTTTGTCTCCCTCAAGGGCATGCACCCGCTCCTGATCACATTGCTTGTCACCGCCGTGATCATCTTCCTGACCGAACTGACGAGCAACACGGCGATCACCAATGCGATCCTGCCGGTGCTTATCTCCGCCGCCGGCGCGCTCGGGATGGACCCAATGATGCTCATGATCCCCGCGGCTCTGGCGGCGAGTTGTGCGTTCATGCTCCCGGTCGCCACCCCGCCCAACGCCGTGGTGTTTGCGTCCGGCCAGATCAGCATCGCCCGGATGGCCCGCGCAGGGCTGGTCATGAACCTCCTGGCCGTCGGCGTTGTCGTGGCGGCCTCGGCGGTGCTCGTGCCCCGGCTGTTTGGAAGCTGAAACGCGGGGTTCGACACATCCAAACATGGGAATTCATCGAACCAACCAACGGATACGATCGACCTGAGAGACGTATCCCAAGGAATCCCTATGTCCCCATCCGCGAAGCGTTATCTGCCCACTCTCGTCCGCGGGCTCGTAGGCCTGGGCCTGCTCGTCATCGCGTTTGCGTTCCTGGGATTGCTCGTCAGCACCAAGAAGGACCCCGAGAGGTCCGCAATCACCGTTCGCCCGCTCAGCGTGCACGCCGTGACGCTCTCGGCCCAGCCGATCGCCAAGAGCTATCCGGGGCATGGCGCTGTGCGCGCCATGCGTTCGGTCGATATCCCCGCCCAGCTCTCGGCGCGGGTCGAGGCTCGGCCGGAGACTGTCGAGGACGGCGCACGCATCCGGGCCAATGATCTCATCCTGCAACTCGAAAAGCAGGACTTCGAGAACCGGCTGCAGGTCAGTGCACAGCGCCTCGCGTCCATCGACGCACGTCTCCAGGTCCTGGATATCGAGGAGCAGCGTCTGCAAGAGCGACTGGCGCTCGTGGTAGCAGAAGTACAACTCGCACAGGATGACCTGGACCGAGCCAAGCGAGCGGTCCGTGACGGCGGCGGCATCCAAGTCGATATCGATAGCGCAGAGGCATCGCTCAAGCGCACGACACGCGAGTCGTTAGCCCTGCGTCAGTTGTCAGAGTCCGTCGAGCCCCGGCGGGCGGAACTCAAGGCCGAACGCCTTGCAGAAGAACGCAACGAGGCGATCGCGCAGGCCGACTTGGATCGCACGACCATTACGTCGCCGTTCGACGGATTCATCCAGAGCGTGGACGCCGAGAAAGACGAGTGGGTCAACATCGGCCAGCGGATCGCGCGTGTCGTCGCGTTGGACCGCTTGGAAGTGCCCCTGGAGATCCCCCTCGCCGCGGGGAGCGCGATACGCGTGGGTGATGCGGCCGAGCTCACCGCCGATTCATCGAGCCGCTCGACCTGGTCGGGCACAGTCTCGCGCATCTCCCCCGAGGCTTCATCCTCGACAAGGTCCATGGTTGTGTTCGTCGAGATCAGCCAGTTGCTCGACACCGAGAGCGGGCACATCGACCCTCTGAGCGAGTCAATCCTGCTCCCGGGCCAATATGTGGTGGGGCGCGTGCGTTCGAACGACTCGCCGCCGCAGATCGTCGTGCCCAGGCGGGCGATCATCGACGATTATGTGTTCGTGGTGGAGATGGTCGCGACCGACGGTGGCGACGTTGCGGTCGCCAAACGTCGGCCGATCACCGTGGCAGAACACATCGAGGGCTCGTTTCCGCAGATCGATCCGAATGAGACCCAATGGGCGGTCCTCGAGCGAGGCCTCGACGCGGGCGATCAGATCGTGACCTCGAATCTCGATGAGCTGAGTGACTCGCTTGCGATCGAGGTTGTTCCTGCAGGCGTCCGATCTTCCGGGTCCACGCCATGAGTCTCGCGAACTTCGGCGTCAACAAGCCGGTCGTTGCAAACCTCGTCATGTTCGCACTTCTCGGTGCCGGGCTTGTCTTTGGCACCAACCTTCGGCGCGAGTTCTTCCCC
>JAJDDL010000027.1 GCA_029260335.1 Phycisphaerales bacterium
CCGACACGACATGCCTGTATATCCCGTGCTGGCTGTGAGAGCCACGGATTCCCAGGCGCACCGAGATTGGTCCGTCTAGCCAAGGGAAGAGTTTGCAACTAGGAGGGGAGTCCCAAATGAGAAGTCGCGCGATCGGTGTGCTCATGCTTCTGACGACTGTGGCGCTGGGTGATGTTTCAGATGACTTTGAGGGATACGACGTCGGGGGGCCGGCGTTGGGAATCTGGCAAGACGCTGCGAGTTGGATTGACAATCCGACCAACCCAGCTCCTACGGCGCTTGTAGTTGAAACGACCGATGCGATGGGCAACTTGACTCAAGCGGTGCAAATCCAGGACGGGATCGGATCTTCGGGCGGAATCATTGGACGTGTCAATAGCACAACCGTTCAGCGGTTTGAGACTGACCTGAGGCTGGATCAACTGGGTAACGGGAGTCAACCAAACTGGGCCGCCGCGACAGGTTTCCTGCAGGAGACCGACCAGCCCGATTTCAACTGGATGCCACAGGCGTTTGTGTACACGAACGCATCCAGAAGGTTCCGGTTGTTTGTGCAGAACGCGGACGGCCAGGGCGGACAATCACGCGACTTCGGGCTTGGAGCATTCACCTGGTCGTTTGACACTTGGTATCGCATAGTGCTCGAAGTAGACACCGAATCGGGCGTGTTCGGTGTGTCCATCACCGACCTTGAGACCGCAGACGTGCTGTTTGACCAAACTCGCACGTATAGCGGCTGGAATCGCGAGTATGGGCAGTACGACGCGATCTCGATCAATGACGGCGAATATGGATCCAACCCCGGGACCATCGGGAACATGGCTTCGATCGACAATGTCGTGCACGTGGCTACGCCTGGCTGTGCGGCCGATCTCGACGGCGACAATGATGCCGATGCAGATGACTTCTTTGCCTATCTCGATGCGTTCGCAAATGGCGACTTTGGCGTCTGTGATATCGATCTAGACGGTGACTGCGATGCCGACGACTTCTTTGGATACCTCGATCTCTTTGCCCGAGGTTGCTGAGTCGCGAGCCTCCAAGCTGATAGCCGTTTGGAACCTCGTCCGCCGCAAAACGTCACAGTGGGCGCTTTATTGGCTCTCAGCGATGGTTTTAGGACGCTAAGAACGAACAACGACCCCCGCCCCCTCAGAGCAAAGACATCGTAAACTGTTGTCACAACTCATCTGACAGCATCCCGCCCAAGGAGGTCACAATGAACTGGAGCAAGTTGGCTCTCCTGGTGACGTGCCTAGTTCTTGGATTCCTCCCAGAGGCAAGGGCGGACGATGTGTTGAACCCAAAGACGTATCACTCGCCATCGGGGGACTTCACGCTTTTCGTTGATCCCAGTGCCCCGAACGGGAGCGGGTCGGCCGTGTATCGGCTCACGCGCAAGGACGACCTGATCTGGGAAGGGAAACGCTCGTTCAGCCTTTGGGACGCGCGTGTGACCGATCTCGGCGCCGTCGCGGGCTATGCCTACGAGGGCGGAGTGCAGATCGGAGGCACTCACGGCACCGGCTATCAAGATCTCTCGGTTGTCATCCTTGCTCCTGATGGATCAAAGCTGTTGCACGAAGCGGACGTGGAGCACGACCAGTCCCTCGATCTGAACCACTGGGCCGGGTCGACAAGCCCGCGCGTGCTGGGCATCCTGATCGATGAGACCGACGATCGCTTCGCCGTCCGTGTGCCGCTGAGAGGAGCCGAACACCCGGCTGTTTGGTGGACGTATCGCATCAGCACGGGCAAGCCAATCAAGGACATCGTGCTCGATCTTCCACCGTGGCCGATTCGAGGCTTCATGACCTCGCTGTCGGCGCAGATCGTTCCGGGAACATCGCTGACGCTCGAACACTGGTACACGTCCAAGCATGGCTTGGAGGGCCTCTCTCGTGGCGCATCGCTTGCTTTGCTCGACGCAGATGGACAGGCCGTCTGGAGCTTGGAGATGCCAGGCGAGTACGACGGACTGGGTGAGGATTGGGACTTGTATGGGGACTTGATCGAACCGGGCATCATCCAATGCGAGGTCGATGAGCTTGGGTTTCGCTTTCGGTCATTCGGCAGCGCGGCCGCCATCTCCTTCGAGTTGGAGCCGGAGCCAGAGAATGAATCCGGCTGGCATGTTCTTGAGGTCTCGCGGATTGCAGACATACAAGCAGGCAAACAAGAGCCCCCAAAGCTGCAACATGCACGCCCAGTTGAGTTGGAGCTGCTTGGCACAACTGAGCTCGGATCGGCCGAGCCGGCGAATCCCATAAGTGGTCATTTTGGATCTTTGTCCATAGACCCAGGCGGCAATCTGGGCCTGGTCCGTCGGAACCCTTCGGGCAGTATCCAGTTCATCCGAGTCGATCCAGAGGGCTCGATCCTCACGAACGTGGTGCTCGATCTGCCGAAGGACGACAAGGCTCGGTTTCCAAGTCTCGCGGCGGTGAGCGAGGCGAGATGGGTCCTGCTCCGCCCGATGAGTTCTCGGAATGAGCAAGGTAAGGCGTGGTGGCTCGATGCGCAGAGCGGTGCGCTCACGCCTATCGACCAGTTCGAGCCCAGGCCGATCGAGTCACTCGCTCCGTGCGGCGATGGTGGATTCTTCGCGCTCGCTCGACGAGACCAGCGTTTCTCCGTGCGCGAAGCATTCGCCCGAATCGATGCCGAGGGAGAGATGGTCTGGGACCAGCTCAAGCCCGGGTACGAGCAGTCCATGGGAGTCCAGGCGGCGACGTGGATCCAGGGCAAGGGCGTTGCCGCATTGATTGGCACGAAGCACACCATCGATTTCTTTGATCAAGACGGCAAGTTCGAGCGGAGCGTGGAGCTCAATGATGTGCTCGGCAAGCGGCCGAACTACCCCTCGGGGCTCCGCGCCGATCTCGACGGCGGGCTCATCCTGCACGACTTCAACGGGTCGCCACCGATCTATCGAATCAATCGTGATAACGTCGTCACCGCAAGGCTCCATCCCAGATTCCCCGACGGACGAACATTCAGTATCCGGGGTGATGTGCAGGTGGCCCCGGATGGATCGCTCTGGACCTCCGACTCGCACTCTCTGCTCCGGCTCAATGCACAAGGGATCGTCGAAAAGATCATCGGCAGAGAGCCGAGCGACGATGCCCTCGAAGAAATCCACGCGATCGCTCTGGATCCAAACGGTCGAATCTACGCGATCAATGGCCGGACCTCTTCGGTGCATATGTTCGGTTCCGATGGCACCCCGATTCGTGTTCTTCGACCACTGCCCACGGACTTTCCAACCAAAGGCCACGGGCTCTGCTCCATCACGTTGGATGGAAACGGAGTTGTGTACTACGACATGGATACCTCGTACGCGAACCCGCAAGGCCCCTACCTCGCGTTGAGCTCCGAAGGCGAGCGACTCGGGTTCAACCATGCGAGCCACAGTTCCATTGGCTGGCATTGGCTCTTCCAGCCTGGGACACAAAGGCGGTGGGTTCTGGGCTATGACTCGGTTCTTCTCGTCGATGACCAGGAGGACCCGATCGAAATCACAAGACGCCCAAACAACAAATGGCTTGAGCGTCTGCAAGACGGCAGTGTCGCGCCGGACGGATCGCTCGCGGTCATCGTGAGTCCATCGGGGTTCAGGGGCATTCGGGGCCCAGCCGAGATGTGTTTGTACGATGCCGATGGATCGCCGATGGGCAGCTTCCCGCTCGGCGAGGAGTCGATCTTCGCCCGCGTCGCATTTGACGGCACAACCGTCGTCACCGCCGATGGAGGCGTGATCCGCTTCTATGACCTTGAGGGAGGCAATCTCCGCACGTTTGCGCCCCCTTCTCCAGATCCAAGGCCGCCGCACTGGGTGCCCACCATCGCTCCGGATGGACAGCTTCTGCTTCGAGCCAGCCGATCCACAAAGCTGCTGCGTTACAGAATGCCCGAGGCATGAAAGGTGAGGGTGTTGGTGTGAGCCCACCGAGGCGAATGCCCTACTGAGGGCGAATAGCAGGTCGGAAGATCGGCGAAGCCACGGAAAATGCCCCCCGAAGGACTCGAACCTTCA
>JAJDDL010000261.1 GCA_029260335.1 Phycisphaerales bacterium
CCCAGGTGAAGTAGTGATTGGACCACGCTTCTACGCCATAAAGCGTGTCGGGGCCCGGCGGTCCATGAATGGGAACGCTGTCCGGCGTCGCCCCGAGCCCGATGCCCGCGACGCATGCCAAGATAACCAGCGTCGCCAGGAATCCCTCGGTCAGCATCGCGCCATACCCAACGTACTGCGCGTCGCGTTCGGTGCTGAGCTGACGGCTCGAACACCCGCTCGCGACCAGACAATGAAATCCACTAATCGCCCCGCACGCGATTGTGACGAACAAGAATGGCATGAATGGCGGCACATATCCGCCCACCGTCGCCGGCTTTGGGCGCACAACAAATGCCTCTCCAACGATGGGCGGGTGGCTGACGACCAGGCCAAGCAAGAGCAAGCCCATCGCGATCAGCAACTGCCATGAGTTAATGAAATCTCGCGGTTGCAGCAGCGTTTGCACGGGCAGCACGCTCGCGATGAAGACGTAGAGCAGCAGCAGGATAGTCCAGAATGCTGCCGGGCTGAAGGTGTCGAGCACCTCAAAGTAGCCGTAGATACGCAGCGTGAGACCTGATGCAATCGCCAGACCAAAGAGTGTGAGTCCAATGAGCTGTAGGCTGGACCGATTCCGGTTCATGTCGTCACGCAGCGTCAGGAGCATTGTCGTGATGCAGCCAATGGCGAGCAGGATAGTCAGTGGCCAAAGCAGGATCCGAAACTCAACACCTTGCAGTGTGACTTGCGCCCACTCATTGTTCGCGCTCACCACAATCGTCGCGTACATCAACCCGACTGCAATGACACTGCCCAACAGCAGACTCCCGCCGCGGCGGATCCAGATCCCTAATCCGATCGCTATCGGGATCTGCAACCATACTGGCGCAACACTCTGCGGGAATCGCCCGAACACGGCCGCAATCACGAGCCCAAAGACCGCAAGCACCACCCACAACCCCACCAAGACCACAATCAAAAACAACCAACGCACCCGCGGGTTGATCACGTCCTTGGAAAGATCCGCGATCGTCCGCCCCTTGTGGCGCATCGAGATCACCAGACTCCCAAAGTCGTGCACTGCGCCCATCACGATGCTTCCGATGAGCACCCAGAGCAGCGCCGGCACCCACCCCCACGCCACCGCGACCGCCGGGCCCACGATCGGCCCGGTCCCCGCGATACTCGTGAAGTGATGGCCGAACACCATCTCCCGCTTGCTCGGCACGTAGTCCACGCCGTCCTCAAGCTCCTTGCTCGGCGGCGTGCGGTCCGGATCCAGCGTGAAGATCTTGCGAGCCAGATACCGTCCATAAGTCCGGTACGCGACCATATAGAGCACGAACGCGCCAAGTGCGATCAGAACAGTTTCCATGGGCTCATCCGGCTCCTGGGGCCAAGCGGCTGTCTGGTGGCACAACTTCCCGAGCTGTGTTCCCAACGCGCCACCTAGCCTATCAGATCACAGGAGCCTCTCTTGGACGTTGTCAGCCGAGCCAAGCCAGACCCACGAGCGTTCGTCGCCCTCGAGACGACCCTGCTCCTCCACGGCGTGCCGAGCGCCTCGGCTCTACCCCTCGCCCATGAACTCAACGAGATCGTCCGCAGTGCCGGTGTCGAGCCCGCCCTCGTCGGCGTCGTTGATGGCAAACCCACGGTCGGCATGCATGACGATGAACTCCGCACCTTGCTCGATGCTCCGAGCGTCCCTAAGGCCAACACCGCCAACCCTGGCGTTCTGATACACCGGGCAAGCCACGCCGCGACCACCGTCAGCGCCACTATGGAGCTCGCCAGCACTGCGGGCGTTCGCGTCTTTGCCACCGGCGGCATTGGTGGCGTCCATCCCGGTCTCGCCGAGCGTGTAGATATCTCCGCCGACCTCGCGGCTTTCACCCGCTTCCCCGTCGCCGTGGTCACGAGCGGCACCAAGACCATTCTCGACATCGCTTCCACCAGAGAAGCCCTCGAAACCTTGGGCATCCCCGTTGTCGGCTTCCAGACCGACAGCTACCCCGCGTTCTATCTCCGCGAATCGGATCTCTCGGTCGATGCCCGGTACGAAGATGTGGACGAACTCGCTTCGTTCGTGCACGCTGAACTCGTGCGGACGGGGCGGGGCATCGTCCTCGCGAATCCGATCCCCGAAGCCGACGCCCTCGATCCCCAGGAGGTTGGATCCTGGCTCGCCCAGGCCACGCAGATTGCCCGCTTACGCGGTGCTGACGGGCGCGATGTCACGCCCGCGACCCTCGCCGCGTTACACGAGGTTTCCGGCGGACGCACACTGGAAGCGAACCTCGCGTTGATTCGTGCGAACACACATCTGGCCGCCCGACTCTCAAAGGCCATGATGGAGCAAGTTTGACGCGAATGAGTTGCCAGATTCTTGAACGCCCGAGCGGTATGCATATCGCGTGCCTGGCTTGCGTCTTGATTTCGAGCGTGCTGACCGCAGCTTGTTCCAAGTCGAGAGCCAAATCCGAAACCGAGTCGCCAGTCCAGTCGGACGCGACCACCGGGCCGAGCATGCAAGCCGTATCGCTCCAGAACATG
>JAJDDL010000262.1 GCA_029260335.1 Phycisphaerales bacterium
ATCTCAACCCGCAGTTGCGCGTTGCGGGCGTCATCCTGTGCATGTTTGACGGGCAGACAACGCACGCCCAAGAAGTGGTTGCGGATCTGGAGACGTTCTTCAGCAACCAGCGCGATGAGCGTTCGCCTTGGCGATTTGCGCGGGTGTACCAGCCGCCGATCCGGCGGAACGTCAAGCTGGCAGAGTGCCCGAGCTTCGGTCAATCGATCTTTGAATACTCCCCCACCGCAGCCGGGGCGCAGGACTATGCGCGGCTGGCGGACGAACTCATGCGAGAGTGGGAAGCGTGGGTCCGTGATCCTCGCCCGGTGCAGCCGGCCATTCCTGCTCCTGATGCGCTCGCGCAGATGTCTGCGGCCCTAGACGTGTCCTCTCCGCCGCCGCCCACACAAGCGGATCTGGTCTCGCCGACCAATGGCACGCATGAGGGGGCCCAGTTCGATCGAGAGCCCCCGATCGTCGAGGTACCACACGCGAAACCGATGCGGAGCGACGTTTGAGCCACCTGTGGAGGCTCGCGTTTGTCGCGTACGCCCTGTTGATTGCGGTCCTGACCCACTGGCCCGGCATGCGGATCGAAGCGCCGATCCCTCGGCCGGACCTGTACGTCCACGCGAGCGTGTTTGGCCTGTGGACCTTGCTCTGTGCCCGCTCGGAGTTCTTCGGCACATGGGGAACAGGTCGGGGGTTGGTGATTTGTGCGGTGGTCGCCGTCGGCTACGCCGGGATCGATGAGTGGACGCAGAAGTTCTTCGGCCGCTACAACACCTGGGACGATTATGGAGCAAACCTCGTCGGCGTCGCATCGGCGATTGCTGCTCTTGCGATATGGCATAGGCTCAGGCGAGCCAGCACCGATAACACGAATGGATGTTGAGTAACCGAACCGACCTAGCAAATGACCTGAATTTGGACGCGATGGATGCATCAGGAGGTGGGTAGAGGCCTGCGACGGGCCGATACCACAGGCCGTATCCTCACCATCGAGCACGAAACATGAGCGACGTAAGCCATCAGAGAGGTCGGCGGGGCATCCAGGGCCCTTGGATGTGGGTAGCGAGTCTGCTATTGGGCTCGCTGCTCGGCTGGGGTCTGGTGCAGATGGCGCCGCCGCAGTATGAGTCCGAGGACGCCCACCAGGCAGCCGCGGCCAACTCGCACGATCAAGCACACGACGAGTCCCACGGCATCGAGATCGCCTCTGCGGGCGATGAACTCGATACGACGATCGGCGCTGTCGATCAGGAATCGCACGGCCCGGCGGATACTGCCGATGGACATGAAGATTCGCATGAGGGCGAGCACGCCGAGCATCACGGACCGGCCCCGGCGATCCCGCTCTGGCTGGTCGTGCCATTCGCGGTATTGCTCGGCTCGATCGCGCTGATGCCGTTCATAAACGAGGGCTTCTGGCACCACCACTTTCCCGACTTTGCGTTCTTCTTGGGCGGGATCACGCTCGCGTACTACCTCTTCGGCTTTAGCGATCCGAACTACTCCCATGGCATGAGCTACGGGGCGTATCAGATGAAGCATGTCGGACTGGAATATGTCCAGTTCATTGCACTCATCGGCGGGCTCTATGTTGCCTCGGGCGGGATTCTCATCAATGTCAGCGGACGCGGGACGCCCGTGGTCAACACGGGCCTGCTTGCGGTCGGGGCCGTGATTGCAAATATCGTCGGCACGACCGGCGCGAGCGTGCTGCTCATCCGCCCATTCATGCGCGTCAACAAGGGTCGGCTGAAGCCGATCCATGTCGTCATGTTCATCTTCATCGTGAGTAACTGCGGCGGGGCACTCACGCCTATTGGCGATCCCCCGCTCTATCTCGGTTTCTTGAAGGGCGTGCCGTTCTTCTGGACGCTCACGCATCTGTGGCCCATGTGGGCCGTGGGCGTGGGCATGCTCCTGGGTATCTTCTTTGTGATCGACACGATCATCGGCCCGGCCAAAAAGCCCGAGGGCAGCACCGACGAGTCGAACCAAGTGGATCCGAGCGCAGATCAGGAGCCGTTTGGCATTTCCATCAAGGGCATGAGCGGCATCATCGCGCTCTCGCTCATCATCGCGGCGGTCTTCCTGGATCCGATGCTCAAGCCGATCTTCCCGGCGCTGGCAGGCATCCCCGTGGGAGCGATGTTCCAGCTCGTGATCGCGGCGATGGCCTACAAGATCGCGAACCAGGCATACCACGAAGCCAACGAGTTCACGTTCTTCCCGGTCAAGGAAGTGGGCCTGCTGTTTGTCGGTATCTTTGCGACGATGGCCCCGGCGCTCGGATATCTCGCCTCGCATGGCGCTGAGCTTGGTCTGGATTCACCGACGAAGTTCTACTTCGCGACCGGGGCGCTATCGGGCGTGCTCGACAATGCCCCGACGTATCTGAACTTCTTGCAGGTCGCGCTCTCGGCGGCGGGCGAGGAACTCAACGCCGACGGCATCCACTCGTTCATCGAGCAAGAGCCGGGAACCAAAGAGTTGATGGCGATCAGCCTTGGCGCCGTGTTCTTCGGGGCGATGACCTATATCGGCAACGGCCCGAACTTCATGGTCCGGGCGATCGCCGAGGCCCAGGGCTTGAAGATGCCGTCGTTCTTCGGGTTCATGGCCCGGGCGATCGTGCTCTTGCTCCCGGTGCTGTTGGCGGTCTGGCTGCTGTTCTTTGTCATTCTCGAGTAGGCCCGAGCCTGTCGGCAATGGATCGAAGTTGTGCGGTTGTCTGGTGGGCGCTTGCCTTTGGGGTCGGTGGCTGCGGACAATCCGCCCATCGTGACCGAACCCGACACCAAGCAATCTGAAGACGGCGAGTTGGGCAGTGCCGTCCGCACGATCTCTGGGTTGACCCTGATCTCGCGATTCTGCGGCTTGATCCGAGATCTGATTACCGCCCGGGTCTTTCAGGACACGCTGGTTGGCTCTGCGTTCGCCGCGGCGTTTGCGATTCCCAACCTCTTCCGGCGGCTGCTCGGCGAGGGCGCCCTGGCAGCCGCGTTCCTGCCCGAGTACGCGGGCGAAGTCGAGCAATCCCCCGAACGGGCCTCATCGCTCCTCTCGGCGACGCTCGTGGCCTTGCTTGGCCTGACCAGTGTTCTGACGGTTCTGGGTGAGATCGCGTTGTTCTTAGCGCTTGCGATCTTTGAGCACAACGCCGACCGGGCTCTCTCGCTTGGTCTGGTCATGGTCATGCTGCCGTTCATGCCCATGGTGTGCGTGGCGGCGATCATGGCCGCGGCGTTGCAGGTGCATCGCCGCTTTGCGCCCGGAGCCGCGAGCCCGATCATCCTGAACGCGATGATCATTGTCGCGGCGGCTCTTCACTTCGTGGGCCCGAAGCTGGATCGGGAGAACTCGGCGTACGCGATTGGGATCGCGGCATTGGTGGCGGGCGTCCTGCAGATAAGCTGGTGTGCGGCGGCGCTGCGCGGCCGGATGCAATGGCCGATTGAGCTCGGCGATGCACGCGAGCCACTGAGACGCGTGCTTGGCAGGTTTGTGCCGGTCGCGATCGGCCTCGGTGCGATCCAACTCAACGCGCTGCTCGACACGTTCATTGCCATGTGGCCGACCTGGATCGGGCCGACCATGTTCGGCTTAGACACGCCCCTGGACGAGCGATCCAACGCGATCCTGTCGTACTCACAGCGGTTGTATCAGTTCCCGCTCGGCGTGTTTGGCATCGCGGTCGCGACCGCGGCGTTTCCCGCACTGAGTCGGCTCGCGAAGGACCGCGAGGGATTCTCGCGTGCCCTGCAAGAAGCACTCCGGCTTAGCCTCTTTATTGCCGTTCCCGCGTCTGTCGGGCTCTTGCTCGTTCGCGAGGACCTGACGCGCGTGCTCTTCGGCGGCGCATCGGGCTTCAGCGATGACGGACTGAGCCGCTCGGCGAGCGTGCTGCTCGGGTATGCGGTCGGCGTCTGGGCCTACTCGCTCAATCACGTGCTTGTCCGCGCGTTTTACGCCAAGGGCGACACGAAGACACCCATGCGGATTGCGTTGGCGGCGGTTGGTTTGAACCTTGTGCTGAATCTCGTGCTGATCTGGCCATTCCGCGAAGCCGGGCTCGCCTGGTCGACCGCGGCATCGCAGATTCTCCAGGTTGTTGTGCTCGGGTCTGTTCTCAGGCGAAGAGGCGAGAGGGTCTGGCCGAGCGGTCGGCTCAGAGTCACGCTTGGATCCACCGCCGCGATGGCATTCATTGTCTTTGGAGTTGGCTGGATCATCCCCGAACCCGCGACGTGGACAGATTCGCTGATCCGACTCACCACCATGACCGGCATCGGCGTCGGGCTCTACCTGCTCATCGCAAGGATGACCCGCTCACCTGAGTTGGATGCGCTCTTGCGTCGTGGTCGCTGACGGGCGCACTCGATCGGGATTCGCTATCATCTCGCGAACTGCCGGGCGATGGTGTCCGGCAAGTATTGATCTTGGAGACAAACATGAAATCCGTGCATCGCCTTTTGAGCCTTGTCGTCGCGATCTTGCTCTTCGCATCGGTAGCAGTCATCATGCCCGCGTGCAACACCGTCAAGGGCCTGGGAGAGGACATCACAGCCGTCGGCGAGGGCGGCGAAGACCTCATCGACGGAGATGACGAAGGCGAGCATGATGAAGATGACGACTGACCCTCCATTCCATGCATGAACTCTCGGGCAAGCCGATCGCCATCAGCGGTGCGAGCAGCGGCATCGGCCGCGCGACCGCGATGGCTTGCGCTCGGGCGGGGATGCCAGTCGTGCTTGCCGCTCGGCGCGAGGACCGGCTGTTTGAGATCGCGGAGTCGATTCACGCCGCGGGCGGCCGCGCGATCGCGGTCGCCTGCGATGTTACTGATCCCCAGGCATGCCAACATGTCATCGAACGGGCCCTGGAGGAGTTTGGCAGCATCTATGCGGTGTTCGCCAACGCGGGCTACGGCTACGAGGGCGAGGCGTTGGCCGACGAGCACAAGCTCCGAGACCTGATGGAGGTCAACTTCTTCGGCTCACTCAACTTCATACGCCCGGCCATGGAGCACATGCGCGCAAGGGGCCAGGGCCATGTGCTGTTCTGCTCGAGTTGCCTCTCCAAGATCACCTTGCCCTACTACGCGGCGTACACCTCCAGCAAGGTGATGCAAGAGCACTTTGCCCGCTCGATGCGGATGGAGCTGCGCGGCAGCGGGATCCACATCTCAAGCGTCCACCCGGTCAGCACTAGCACCGAACTCTGGGATCGCCTTCGTGAGGAATCGGGCGGCAGGACCTTGGCCGACGCGGGGAGTGACCGGTCCATGCAGGGCCCGGAAAAGGTCGCCAAAGCGGTTGTGCGATGCCTGGGCAAGCCAAAGGGCGAGGCCTGGACCGGGCTTGGTGTGAGACTGGCGTTCTCTGGTTGCGCCGCGATGCCGGGGCTTGCAGAGCGTGTCATCGTCCGGCGCATCGCCAAGAGGCGTGCGACTCTGGAAGAGACCTCTTAGGGCGATTCCGCCCAATGAGGACTAGCCGGGCCCTTGTCGCAAGTAATTGAGCTCCCTTTGGTTTTCTGGTAGTCTCCAGGCTCGCCGGATCACTCTCTCCCGGAGAGCCTTATGACCAAACCCAAAGCCTCCCGCCGCGGATTCACGCTTATTGAGTTGCTCATGGTGATCGCGATCATTTCTCTGTTGATCTCGATCCTCTTGCCCGCCCTGAGCCGGGCGCGAGAGTCCGGACGCACGGTTGTTTGCCTGAGCAATCACCGGCAGATCTCACATGCGCAGGCGACCTATCTAGAGATGTTCGACGAGTGGCTGCCCCGAGAGACGGGCCAGATGCGCAATCCCCAGGCGTTTGCGCCTTGGCCGATCGCGTACCGGCCGCTGCTCGACCCGGCGGTGCATTGGATTCGTGACGAAGCGGCCACCAACATGCGGGACCACTACGAGGACGCGCCCTACTTCAAATGTCCGGCCTATCCAACGCCCGAGTGGCATCAGATCCACTATGCAAATAACGGCATCTCCTTTCGCGAACAAGACGACCGGAGCATTCGCTATGCGGGCTATAAGCCGATCATGAAGTTCACGGTGATTCCCAATCCGTCGGAGGTCATTTCGCTTACCGCGTTTGCCGACTTTGAGAACCGCTGGTGGGAGCAACTCTACCGACCGGGCCGGAGCAACTACAGCATCGCGATTCTCTACGACGTCCGTGAGCCGAGCAACTTCGCCGCCGATCACGCCCAGCGGCGACTGGACACCAATCGCCATCCCGACGGTTCCAACACGATGTACATGGACGGCCACGCGACGACGAACCGGTGGAACGAGATCCTGGACTTCAGAAACTGGTACGACAACGATCAACGCTACAACCAGGGCAGCGCTTACTGGCGGGCCCGTGATCCGACCTGAGAGACGGCCACGGCTCAGGTGGATGGCCAGAACAGGCCAGAAAACCACTTACTTTGGAAAGGGTGGACCGATTGAACCCCAAGTCGGATTCTGCTAGGCTTGCAACTTGATGCCAGTTCCAGCCTTCTCGCGGAGGATCCACTTGTCTTACGCCCGAACGCCCCGCCACAATCGTGCATTCACGCTGATTGAGTTGCTGATGGTCATCGCGATTATCTCGCTGCTGATCTCGATCCTTCTGCCGGCTTTGAGCACGGCCAAGGAAGCCGGGCGGACAGTCGTGTGCCTGAGTAACCAGCGCCAGATCTCCCACGCCTTGGGCTCGTACACCGAGCAGTTTGACGACTGGATGCCACGCGAGACCGGGGGCATCGGGCGGATCAGGGGCTACAGCCCGTGGCCCGTCGCGTTTCGGCCCTTGCTCGACCCGCGCGTTCACTGGGATGGCCTGAACGATAGCAACAACCCACAGACGAACATGAAGGACCACTTTGAGGAGGCGCCGTACTACAAGTGCCCCTCCTACCCAACGCCTGAGTGGCATCAGATCCACTACGCGAACAACGGCATCGGTTTTCGCAGGATATCCAACCAGCGCATCCTCTACGACCAATACAAGCCGCTCACCAAGTACAGCGCCATCCCCCAACCCTCGGCCACGATCTACATGTCAGCCTTCGGAGATTCCGAGCACGGCACTTCCTGGCGGCAGCTCTATCGCCCGGCCGCACCAAACTACAACATCGCCATTCTTTATGACATTCGAGAACCCTCAAACTTCACGGTTGATCGGATGCAGACGCAACGGCTGTCCTGGACACGCCATCCGAGCGGTTCAAACACGATGTACATGGACGGGCACGCGACCACTCGGCACTTCAACGAGATCCTCGACTTCAAGAGTTGGTTCGACGGCGACGAGCGATATAACGCGAACAGCCTCTACTGGCGAACGCGGATGCGGTGATCACTCACCCGCCCGACTGGCCAGCAAGACCACCGCGTGCGCTTCGACGAGCGTCCCTTCGCCCACGAGCCCGACGCCTTCGCCGGTCTTGCCCTTCACGCTGATCACATCCGTCGACTCGGGCTTGAGCACTGCGAGCATCTCGAAGACTCTCTGCCGAATCGCGTCGCGAGCGGTCGCGATCTTCGGCTTCTCCAAGAGCACAACGGCGTCGAGATTCGCCAGCTTCCAACCCTGGCGTGCT
>JAJDDL010000263.1 GCA_029260335.1 Phycisphaerales bacterium
GATCTCAACGAGGACGGCTTCGTCGATGTCTACATGGGCATGTGGAACGGCCCGAGCTTCCTGCTGATCAATGACCGCGCGGGCGGATTCATCGACAAGACCGACGAGAGCGGCATCGGCGCCACCAACCTCGATGACAACTGGCAGCCGGTCATCTTCGACGTCAACGGCGACGGGCTCAACGACATCTTCGCCGCCGTCGATTTCACACCCAACCGGCTCTGGCTCAACATGGGCGACGGCACGTTCAAGGACATCGCGCCGCAGGCAGGCGTGGATGTCGACTGGAACGACATGGGCGTGGCGTTGGGCGATTTCGACAACGACGACGATCTCGACATCTTCATCGCCGAGATCTTCGATGTCGGCACCCACAACGCATTCCTGCGCAATGACACCGTTGACGGAAAACCAAGCTTCACCGAATCATCCATCGACTACGGTGTGGACTGGGCCGGTTTCGGCTGGGGCTGCACGTTCTTCGACGCCGACCGCGATGGCTGGCTCGATCTGGCAGTAAGCAACGGCTGGGCCAACGGCGTCGGGTTCGATGATCCCTCCCGCCTCTTTCACAACACCGGCGGGCCCGATCCGGTCTTCGAAGACTGGTCGGACCTCAGCGGCTTCAACGCCACCGACTGGAGCAGCGGCCTGATCGCGATCGACGCGAACCGCGATGGCGATCTCGATCTCATGCATGTGGTCAACGACGACGATGACCCGCCGCTCGCGCGGCTCTGGGATTGTGAGCCCACCGGCAACGCCGCGGACAATGGCTATCTGGTCGTGCGTCCTCGGATGCTCGGCGCGAACACGCGTGCGATCGGCGCGATGATCCGTGTCGAGGCTGGCGATCTGCGCATGTTGCGCCCGATCATGGCGGGCACGAGCATCATGAGCCAGGAGCCCGCAGAGGCGTTCTTTGGGCTTGGCAAGGCAAAGACAGTCCGCATCACCATCGACTGGCCCAACGGGCAGACTACCGTGATCGATGATGTCGCGGCCAACCAGGTGCTCGATGTCGTGAGCGATGACTGCTCGGCCCAGCTCGATCTCGATGGCAATGGCATCGCCGACTCGTACGACTTCTTCGCATTCCTCGATCTGTTCGTGGCCGGCTCGATCCGCGCCGACCTCGATGGCGACAACGATCGCGATAGCGACGACCTGAACATGCTCTTCGATCTGTTCGCTTCGGGTTGCTGAGCAGTCCTGGCTTGTCACAGATCACTACGTGATCACGCGTCAACGGGCTTCTCAAGAGGCGGAGTCTTTCTCTCTCGCCCGAGACGTGCGATCGCGAGCGTTGCGCCCGCGCCAAGCAAGATGAGGCCGAGCGATGCGCCGATCTGTGTTGGGCTTGGCGTGAACGTCTCCTGCCTCCACTTGCTCGGCTCTTCGAGGAACTCCTCGATATTCGCTTCTGTCAGCTCGATCCCTCTGATCTGATCGCCCACGACTGGCTCAATCCCGCGGTTGAACGGATAGAGACCCGCGGGCGCGCCGATGACCAGGCCCAAAAGCACGCCGAGCGTGGCCTTTTCGAATCGATGGAGGAGCCATCGCAGGAGATTGCTCACGCCCACTATGCCCGCGACAACGCCCAGTCCGACGGGGATGACCACTCCGGCCTCACCCATCGCGGCGCTGAAATCTACAGCGAAGATCGCCTCCTTGCACCGATCGATCGACTCAAGGATCGGCAGGTATTGGCCCAACAACAGAAGCAGATAGGCGCCGCTCACGCCCGGCAGGATCATCGCGCTCGCGCCGGCAACCCCCGCGACAAACAGCAGGAACATGTTGCTCTCGCCCACACCCGCAGCACCGGAGCTCTGGGCGATCGCGAGCCCGACCATGCCGAGGCCCCCCACCACGGCTCCGATCCAGACGCTCTTCGCCGTCGGGCGTGCCATCGCGACCAGCAACGGCACGCTCCCCCAGGTCAGCCCGATGAAGATCGAGTACATGATCCACCGCGCATTGATCATCAAGCTCGCAATCGCACCGGCGAGCAAGACGATCGCCGCGACGGCGCTGATCACAACAAAGCCAAGCACACAGATCGATTCAAGCCTGAAGCGCAACCGCGTGATATCGCTGATCGCATCGATGAAGCGGGTGTAGATACCGCTGGCGACGAGCATGGTGCCGCCGCTGATGCCCGGCACGAGATTCGCCAATCCCATGAGCACGCCGCCGATGGAGCATCGCAGCGCGAGTTTGGGCTGAATCCAGCCGCGCTCGGCCTGGGTTGCTTGCTGATCTTCACACATCCCCGCTTGTCTCCTGAGTCACTTCTGGCGTCTCTCTGCGCTTGGTCATCGGCCCGGCGGCACGCGTGGGCGCAAACATTCCTAGGACGCTCGCCAAAGTTCCGATATCGGCTTCCAACAGCTCGAACGCGCGTGCGACCCCCGGATGCCCCGTCGGCGTACGGGTATCGGAGGCCGCCGAGCCCGGGCCGAGCCCGTATCATCGGCCCCACAAGACCGTGGCAGCTTGGAAAGGCTTTGGGATGAATGTCCTTGTGACTGGGGGAGCCGGCTATATCGGCTCGCACGCCGTGCAGCGGCTGATTCGCGACGGGCACACCGTCGTCAGCTACGACAACCTGTTTCGGGGCCATCGTGAGCCCATGGAGATGCTCGCACGCGAGGCCAACGGCAGGCTCAAGTTTGTCGAGGGCGATCTGAGAGATCGGGACCGGCTCGAAGAACTCATGCGCGAGAACGCAATCATGACCGTGATGCACTTCGCGGCGTGGACGTACGTGGGCGAGTCGATGGAGATGCCCCTGGCGTATTACCGCAATAACACCGCCGGGGCGCTGAGCCTGATCGAGGCGGCCGACAACGCGGGCGTCGAGCGGATCGTGTTCAGCTCGACCGCCGCGACCTACGGCGAGCCGCCCGAAGACCAGATCCCCATCAAAGAGTCCTGCCCGCAAGAACCCATCAACCCGTATGGCCAGAGCAAGCTGGCGGTCGAGAAGATCCTGGCGGATTGGACGCGATCGCGAACCGACGCCGGCAGGCCGGTGGCATTTGCGGCACTGCGCTACTTCAATGTGGCAGGGTGCGATCGCACGGGCGTGATTGGCGAGGACCACGACCCGGAGACGCATCTGATCCCGGTGATCCTGCAAGCCGCGCTCGGCAAACGCGACGCCATCACGATCTTCGGCACCGACTACCCCACGCCCGACGGCACGTGCGTGCGCGACTACATCCACGTTGAAGATCTGATCGACGCCCATGTGCGCGTGATGGAGGCTCTGGAGCCTGGTGATCAGCGCCGGTACAACTTGGGTATTGGCAAGGGCATGAGCGTGCGGGAGATCATCGACGCCGTGCGCGAGGCGACCGGCGTTGAGTTCACGGTGAACGAGGGTGAACGCAGGCCGGGGGATCCGCCGGTGCTGTTTAGTGATCCGGGCGCGATCCAACGCGATCTTGGCTGGCGGGCGAAGATCACCGACGTGCACGAGATCGTGCAGAGCGCGTGGGACTGGTTCAAGGAACATCCGGACGGGTACGCGGGGTGACGGTTAGGATTCAAGGTCGTCTAATTCCGCCCGATACGCGGTGGCTTTGCCCGTGTGACCTCCCTGTGGCTCTGCAACGTGCCATGCCTCATGAAGCTCCACGAGCGCGTTGAGGAGCTCCCCGTGAACCGGAGAGTCGGGCTCCATGGTCTCCGCCGCGAGCTGGCGAGTCTGGGCGAGAAGCTCCTCCGCCTCATCAAATCTCCCGAGATCGCGCAGCGTGTTGGCCTTCAGCATCGGCCAACGACCGTGCGCCGCGTGCCCCTGCGGACGAGCCTCGCCGATGATCGCCATAGCCGAATCGAACAACTCGATCGCCTCGGTCCCCCGATCGAGCCTGCCCAGCGCCGTCGCCAGTTGATTTTGCCGGTGCAACGTCTGACCAAATCTGGGGCCCCGGACCTCGACGAGTTCAAGCCAAATGCTGCGCAGCACACGCTCGGCCTCGGCCAACCGGCCCGCGGCGAGCAGATCCTCGCCGCGGTTGCCACGATACAAGTAGACCAGGTCGTGGTCCGGCCCGAGCGCCTCCAGGCCGCTCGCCATCGCCTCTTGGAAGTACGGCACAGCCTCTTCAGGCCGATCGGTCTTCAGGAGCAAGTACCCGTAAGTGTTCAGAGCATTGGCCGTCATCCAATGGTCCTCGCCATAGCTGCGCCGGTACCCGTCAACCAGCCCGAGCGCATACTGCGATGCCTCCTCGTGACGACCGAGGTTCATGAGCGTGATTGAGATGTTGTTCAGCGTCGTCAGCGGGTCCTCGCCGAGGACTCGGCGCTGGACCTCGAGCAGCTCGCGATGGACCGCCAACGCATCCTCCGACCTCTGGATGCCATCCAGAAAGTTCGCGTATTGGTTCTTGGCGACAAAGGTCCGCTCGTGCTCGGGCCCAAGCACGCGCTCGTGGGAGCTAATCGTCTCCAGATGCAGCTCCTCGGCGGCCGCGGC